>JAILPG010000134.1 GCA_024699595.1 Lachnospiraceae bacterium
TCCTAAAGGAACATAGTTGCAGCCCTTTGCATCAAGACCCTGCTGCTTGAATACATCATTAACCGTGTAAGCGAAATCCCACCACTGGTCAACCATACCAAGAACACGGCCGGTAGAAAGCTTAGCAATATACTCGTCATAAGTCTGAGTGAATGACTCGGGATCTACGAAGCCCTTCTGATACTCTTCGTTGAGCTTCTGGAAGTAAAGCTTTGTATCTTCTGATACGTTGTAGTCTTCGATCGTCATGGTTTCCTTGTTAACGATTACAGAACCGTCATTAGGATATCCTGCAAGGAACTGTCCTGCATTCTCAAGGCAGAAATATCTCCAGTCTTCGCAGAGGATAGTGTAAGCCATGTTCTCTGTGCCGTCATCCATTGTAGGATTAGCTGCGATGTAATCCTCAAGGAGCTTGAAGTAATCATCCATGGTCTCGATCTTCGGATAGCCTGCCCACTCAAGAACACGAACCTGGATCCAGAATGCCTCGTCGTTATGAGTTGTAACGGTTGTAGCACCCTTGTTGTTTCCGAAAGGATTGATCCAGTAGATGTGTCCGTCGGGCTGACGGAACTTCTCCCACTCTTCCTCGGTAAACCATTTTTCCTTGAACTCAGGATACTGGTCAATATAATCATCGAGGGGAATAAGAGCATCTGCGTCGATAAGAAGGTTCATTTCATCGGAATCGATGAAATCGGGATACTCGCCGCCTGCGATAAGTGTACCGGTTGCTTCTGAAGCTGTCTGACCGGTAAGCCATGTCTCTTTAACCTTTACGCCCCACTTGTCAGCGATCATCTGAGCGATCTCATTGTCATCATTGATCTCTGAGCCGGGCATTGTGATGAACATCGTGAACTCAGCAACGTCACCGCTTGATGCATCAGAGGTATCCGTGTCTGAAGATGTCGTGTCGGCAGTAGCCGTTGTGTCTGTTGTGGTGTTGTCAGCAGGAGCATTATCAGCGTCCTTGCCGCCGCAGCCAGCAAGCAGAGATGTTACCATTGCGCAACTGAGTAATAATGCTGCAATTCTCTTTACTTTCATTTTCTTCCTCCCTGTGAAATGATTTGGGGGACAATTAACCCCGTTAATACAATGATAATAAAAATGGCTTCATCAAACCACGGAGGAATTTCAGATAAAAGGGGGGTAAATTTCAGATAGGAAAAAAAGCAGAAAAATCAGCAGGAAGAATGCGAAAAAATGCCGGAAAACCCGGCATTTTCTCAATTCTGCTTACGGTATTTTGCAGGCGTGCAGCCCTTAAGCTCTATGAATTTGCTGATAAAATAGTCGGTATCCTTATAGCCGACCTTCTCGGCGATCACAGGGATCTTGTCGGCGGTCTTTAAGAGCATGGAGGCCGCTTCATCGATCCTTACCGAACACAGATAGTCCTTGAATGACTGGTCATACCTTTTTTTGAAGAGCTGACCAAGGTAGGATGAGTTTACATAATATTTTCTGCTTAGATCCTTAAGAGTGAGATTTTCCGAAAAATTGGTCTTTATCTCCTTCTCTATCTCCAAAAGTACGCTGTGGGATACGTTTTTGCGAAGCTGGTTTAAATAATCGGCGTAGGATTCGGCAAATCTCTTAAGATGATTTCTTCCGCCCCTGATCTCTCCGCCCTCATACACGTTATCGGAGATATATGTCATGACCTCTTCCTGATTGATGCTCTCATCAAGCTCCACTGCCAGATGCAGGAGACGAAACAGCAGATAATTCGTGTTGATGGACAGAGCCTTGTCGGACAGTATGCTGTTTCCGATGCCTGCCACGGCATCATAAAGGGCATCCACCGAGGCATATATCCTGTCCTTGTCACCCAGTTCTATGCCGGATATGAGTCCGTCGAGCTCATCCTTGCATAAGAGCACTCCGCCCTCGTTTGCCTGGACATCTTCTTCATATATATAGATGGTCTTCTTTTCACTGAAGCTTCTGTAGGGTCTTAATGAGGCCGCGGATGAATAGGACCTTGAAAGCTTCGATATATCCTCGACTCTCTTTCCGACTAAGAATACGGGCTTATATCCCTCATCTGCTTCATTGATGCGCGCGCCCAGCCTGTCCAGGTATTTATTTACATCCGTTCCGTATTCGCTTCCGAGGTCATCGGAAAAAATAAATGATATCTCATATTCATCGGTATATCCGGGGATATCCGGAAAGAGCCTGTCACTGTTTTTTCCAAGTATCGTCTTAATACGGTCACAGAGCCTGTCCTTTAATTCGATGATCTCCTCATCCGATCTTTCCTCCATCGAATCCAGGTTTCCGAAACAGATATTTACAAAACGGAAATCCCCCGCACCGTACCTGTGGAGACTGTGCTTTACGTATTCTATGTGCTTTTCCCTGGCTTTTCCCGCAAGTAAGAGCATGATGTTCTGCGTAAGGTATGCCTTCTTCACATCGGCAGTCACCTCCGTAACGCTTACATCGGACTGTCTCCTGTTCTTGACCTTGTCGATCACCTCGATGAGGCTGTCAGCCCCAACAGGCTTTAAGAGATATTCAAGGGCTTCATATCTGAGTGCGGACTGGGCATAGTGAAAATCATTGTAACCGCTTACTATCACAAAATATGCAGACGATATCTTATCTTCCCTTACTGTCTGCAAAAGCTCGATGCCTGTCATGACAGGCATCTTGATATCGGCAAATACAAGATCGACCTCATTGTTCTTAAGGTAATCAAGCGCCTCTTTGCCGTTTGCCGCTTTTTTTACTATCTGGCAGCCCTGTTCATTCCAGTCTATGAGCACAGAAAGTCCTTCCAGTATAAAAGGTTCATCATCAACAAGCATCACCCTGATCATTATCTGTAAGCCTCCTTACGGGCACCGTTATCGTAATAAATGTTCCAACTTCCATCTCGCTCTCGATCTCAAAATGTGCCTCATCCTCTGTTCTCATCTTGAGTCTCAGACATGCATTTAACATTCCCACATGAGAGCCTCCCTTGATGTCATCAAGAGTACAGTTGTTCATTTTTTCGCTAAGATACTGTACATCCTCATCCGGCATTCCCTGTCCCGTATCCTCTATTTCCATTACGAGATCTTCGTTCTTTCTAAATACCCGCACATATACCCAGCAGGCCGTGGTCTTTCCCTCCATCCCGTGTACACAGGCATTCTCCACAAATGTGGTGAGCGTAAGTCTCGGGATCGTATATGCGCCGCAGTCATCCTCCGCCTGTATGTCAAACTTAAGCCGGTCTCCGAAGCGGTACTGCTGAAGCTCCAGATAGGACCGTATGAAGCTAAGCTCTTCAGCCACAGTGGAACGGTCTGTCGACCAACTGATGTTCTGACGGACAAGAGTCGCCATCTTCTCTATCATATTGGCGGTCTCCTGCTCCTTCTTTAAGACGCTTCGCATCCTGATGGTCTCTAAGATGTTGAACAGAAAATGCGGATTTATCTGTGAGTGCAGGGCAGATAGCTCCGCATTCTGCCTTGCAAGCTCCATATCCTGACGTTCAAGCCTGTCCCTGTAGTTTTTCTCTATGAGACTGTTGAGTCTTTCAGCCATGCGGTTATAGCCGCGCATTAAAAGACCGATCTCATCCTTTCCGGCATTTCCGTCGTTTATCCCGTTTATGCCGCTGATATTGTCTATATTGGCCTCATCAAAGGTTTTCGAGAGCACATAGAGCCTGCCCGCAAAGGATCTGTTTATGAAAATGATCACAAGTATCGGCGCGATGAGGTTAAAGATTATGAGCACGCAGATAATGCCTAAATTGTGTCTGATCACATCCATTACACCGTTTTCGCTTCTCGTAACTACGATCCTGTAATCACGTCCGTACAGTGTCCATGGGGTCTCAAAGCCGATATCGCTGTCCTTGCCAAGGATCTCATATTCGGTCTGTGCACTGGTCTGCTTGGTGTTTGACAAAAGGATCCTGTCTCCGTCGCACAGATACACAGGGTCGGTATAGGACAGGGCCAAAAGCTTTCTCTGCAACACTCCGTAATCCAGATCGATGTCCACGAGCATCTCCCTGTCATACCATTTAAAATGATCAAGCGGCCTTACCATTGACACTCTCTTTTTATTGAGGGTTCCCGGATTGCTCTCACCGACATAATAAAAGCTTAGAAGAACCGGACTCTTTGCAGTCTTTATATCCTCATACCAGATGACATCTCTTATCGCATCTATATTGTAAAAGTTTCCGCCGTTTATTATGCCGTCATTCTCGCCATAGATGACGATACCCATGATCGAGGTTTCCCTGCCCCTTTCGAACTGGCTGAACACACCGTTCTTTATCGCGATCCTCTTTTCATAAAAATCATAATCCGATTCAAAATCATCCGAAAGGAAAGCATATATATCCTCATTAAGATATATGTAGTTGATGACCGTGACAGCCTCATCAAGAGCGGATCCGAGAATGTATTTGACCGATTCGGCGACAGCCTCCATCTGGTACTTTTCCTCTTTCTTCTCATTGAGGTTAAGCAGTGAGAGAATAACGCCGTCCGTAAGGATAAGGGGAATGAACATACAGGTAACGTAAACAAGCAGAAGCTTGTTCTTGATACTCAGATCATTCAGTTTTTCCATGATGAAATTCCTGATCCTTACAAATATCATCTCTGCGATCCCTGTTAAGAATGGACCCCCGTCCCGGGGGTCCATTATACAAAATCCGTGCGCATATCTCCTACCAACTGATCTTTCCCAGGAAAGATCAGTTGGTATAGTTATCGAAATATCCCTGTACAAGTACTACCGGCGTTCCCTTGTCGCCCGAGCCCGAGGTCAGGTCGCAGAGTGAGCCGATAAGATCGGTAAGCTGTCTGGGTGTGGTACCCTCACTTGCCATCTTGCCCACAAGGTTTGCATCCTTTTTACGGATACTGTTTGAGATGGCTTCCTTGAGAGCATCTCCCGAAAGATCGGCAAAATCATTATCCGCAAGATATTTAAGCTTCAGCTCATTAGGTGTTCCGATGAGGCCTTCTGTAAATGCGGGTGATACAACGGGATCTGCAAGCTCCCAGATCTTTCCCTTGGGATCCTTGAATGCACCGTCACCGTATACCATTACTTCAACATGCTTTCCGGTCCTCTCCTTTATGATGCTCTGTATATCATCCACAAGCTGCTTGCACTCGCGCGGGAACAGCTTTACCTGATTCTCCGTTGCCTTGTTGGATCCGAGCAGTCCGAATCTCTCATTGCATCCGCTTCCGTTAACGGGACTGTTCATGATCTCGTCAAGTCCGTATACCTTCTTGGCTCCTGCTTCCTTTAATATCCTTTTGGTCCTTGCCCTTGTATGGATATCGCAGTTGATGATGCAGTCGGTATAATCAAGGATGGCCTTAGCCTGATTGGCAAAGATGATCTCCACTTCACACCCTGTCTCCTGAATGAGATCACTGTAATATTCAACATAATCAACACCCGTGAACTCATGCTTGCTGTATCCGAACAGCTCTCTGTATCTTTCAAGGCTCAGCACGTCACTGTAGGGGTTGATGCCTGCCTCATCTATCTTGTCAATGCTTACGAGCTCGTTGCCGACCTCATCCGAAGGGTATGACAGCATGAGCACGATCTTCCTTGCACCCTTTGCTATGCCGCGAAGGCAGATGGCAAAGCGGTTACGCGACAGAATGGGAAAAATGACTCCGATGGTACCGCCGTCAAATTTGCTCCTTACATCCTCAGCAATATCATCAACGGTGCAGTAGTTTCCCTGTGATCTTGCAACTATGGATTCGGTAACGGAGATGACATCCCTGTCCCTTATCTCAAAACCTTCTGCCTCGGCAGCCTCCAAAACGCTGTCGGTCACGATCTGTGCAAGATCATCGCCCTGCCTTATTATGGGACATCTTATACCTCTTGAAACAGTTCCCACTCTTCTTTCATTTGCCATGATAAAACCCTCCTGTCTTTATATTATGAGCAGCATGGAATATCTTTCATAAGAATATCGTCAGAGTCCCGTTCTTATCCGTTCACAAAACAAGCCGGATGCAAGCGGATCCCGGACACCTATTTCATAATAACCTATATGTAAAAAAAATACATCTCTTTTTTCAGGCGAGTTCTCTGAGCCCTAAGACTGCCGCGCCGAGTATCCCCTGATCGTCATTTAGGCTCGGAAGCACCAGATAATCCTCTGCCGTCTCCTCCGATATAAGGGTGCTGTAGCCGTCATTAAGCTTTACCGAAAGCTCCCTTATCATACCGATGAGCGGCGGATAATGCATTATCCCTCCTCCGATGATTATCCTCTGCGGAGCATAGGTATAGGTAAGGTCGCAGACCGCCTGCGCCAGATACCAGGCTTCAAGCTCCCAGGCAAAAGTGTTGTCTGTAAGCTCCTCTGCTTTTTTTCCCCATCTGCCCTTCATTGCAGTGCCCGAAGCAAGTCCCTCGATACAGCTTCCGTGATATTTGCAGCACCCCTCATACTTATCATTATGATGCCGCAAAAGCCTTATATGACCCGCCTCAGGATGGGCCGCGCCATGTAACAGCACTCCGCCCGTGCAGACTCCCATTCCTACACCGGTTCCAATAGTTATGTAAACCACGTCCGTCATTCCCTTTGACGCACCGTAGGTGATCTCTCCAAGCACAGCCCCGTTAACATCCGTATCAAATCCGACCGGGACCGACAGCGCCTCCTTAAGCGGGCTTAAGAAGTCATGATCGATCCATTCATATTTTGTGGTCTTTAAGATATAGCCGTAAGTCGCTGAATTTCTGTTTAGATCTATCGGGCCAAAGCAGGCAACTCCCAGCGCCTCTATATCCTTATCCCTGAAAAAATCAATGATCTTAGGCATAGTATCATCAGGCGTCCCGGTATTTATCCTGCCCCTTTCAAAAATATTTCCCTTTTCATCGGTCACGGCGCATATTATCTTTGTGCCGCCGGCCTCTATCGCTCCTATTCTCATATCCTGTCCTTTCTCTGACCTGCCCGTACTGCGCTCTCTCGGTAAATCCACTTATGCAGGCACATTCCGGATCTATCCCTCTGCCCCCTGCATCATATTTATATCATACGACGATCCGGCTGTCACCCGCGAGGACTTCCTGTAATACCCCTGTTCCCGCGCACTTGCTTCAAACCATGCCCGATGTTATAATGCCATATCGTAAACACAATAAATGTCCACATTTGAAACAGCAGACCAAAGCACGCCATCGTGCACCGGCTGCATAACGGATCCGGAGACAGAGACATGACTGACAATACACTAAATACAACAGACGAAAGACTCCCCTTAAGGGTAAATCTTCATTCACATACTTTCCGCTGCGGCCATGCAACGGGAACGGAAAGGCAGTACGTTGAAGAGGCGGTACGCTGCGGCTTCACGGACTTCGGCTTTTCAGACCATACTCCGATGCCCTGGCCCGAAGGATATGAATATCCCTCACACGTCAAGATGAAGATGGAAGAAATGGGTGATTATTCGGACACTATCCTTTCACTCAGGGAAGAGTACAAAGACAGGATAAATATATATCTCGGGCTTGAAGTGGAATACTATCCCAAGCTGTTTTCAAAGCTCATAAAGGAACTTAAGGCATATCCTCTCGAATACATGATCCTCGGCGAGCACAACTTTAACAACGGCTATGACGGAAACTGGTGCGGCTATGAGACGGATGATGACGATCTTTTGAAGAACTATGTGGATCAGTGCATCGAGGGGCTCTCTACCGGTTATTTCCTCTACCTTGCCCATCCCGATCTCGTATACTACACAGGAAGCAAGAGTCTCTATCTGTCAGAAATGGAAAGACTCTGCCTTTATGCTTACGATAAAAAGATCCCGCTTGAGATAAATCTTTTAGGCCTTGGAGGCAACAGGAACTACCCAAATCCCGCCTTCTGGGAGCTTGCGGGAAAAATAGGCAACGACGTCGTAATAGGACTCGATGCTCACAGTGAAGTGATGATCGATGTGCCTGACATAATAAAGAAGGCAATGGACATAGTTGACCACTGCCATCTTAATCTTATAGAAAATCCCGCAAAAAACCTTACCCCCGGAAAGATCATGTGGTAGTATCCGGAAAGCTTACGTAAATGCGTTCAACCGCTCATCTGCCTTACTGCGACTGTTGTTCTGTCGCTGCTGCCGTATTCTGATACATTCCGTACTTGGGCACGAGCGTGCTTATAACGCTCTGTACTATGTTGTCGATCTCACCGGGAACTGCACACATTACTGTGTACTCCACATATCTGTCCTCATAGATCTCTATATATCTGTCTATGGGCTGCTCCTTGCCGGAAGAGGTAACCTTGCCTCTTACCATATACACTATCTTGTTTCCTATCTGAAGCTTTGTCACCTCCGAAAGCTGCACATTATCATATGATGCCTTGAGCATTTCCTCATAAGCCGGGAAATAAGCATCAGGAAGCGTAGTTTCCTTTACGGTATCCACTATCATGAAGGCGCTGCTTGCAGCCACCAGATATATGCCGTCCTCCTGTTCGGAGATCGTCATCGCCTCGGGATATATCATGGACAGATCGTATCTTTCGCTGTTATAGATCCCAAAGCCCTGAGGTATGTCGCTCTCACTTACCGTCTGCGAAGAGATGGAATTCTGTTTGAGCGGTGCAAGCCTTGTAGAATAGATAAACAATAATGATCCAAGGATAACTGCCGCAAAGAGAAGTATACCCAGTACGATCAGAGAGATAACAAGGATCTTCTCCGACTTTTTCTTCTTGGCCCTTAAGGCCTCCTCCATATCCAGATATTCCTCGGCTATAGCCTCTTTATCCTTGCCTGCTGCCTTTAATATGGCTGCATTTTTATCTTTTTTGACCATGATATTTTTCTTCGGTTTTGTCACAAATACCTCCGCAGGCTCCTTATTCTCCGCCTGCCTGTTTTTTCTGCCTCTGCGTTTCTTCTCTTTTATTTCCGTATCCATATCATTAAGGATATCTTCAGCCGTAACTGTGTTAAGTCCGGTGTCCTCCGAAACATCCATAAGAAGAGCATCGTTTCCTGCACCGCCAAGGTCCGCATCAAACATTCCCGTACCTGCATCAGGCGCATCGGTTTTATATACATAGTCATTCTGTGAACCAGAGGTATAAACATCAGCACCGTCTTTCACGCCGGCATTACCGTTATTCCTGTCTCTGTTCTTCTGATCCCTGTTATACCGGTCCTTTTTATATGTCCTGTTTTTGGAACTATTATTCTCTCTGCTTCCTGAGCCGTCCCTGTTTCCGGATTTTTCTCTGTTTCCCGATCTCTCTTTATTATTAGATGAACTGCCTCTGTATCCGGCATCAGACTTATTCCCCATACCTTCGTTTCCTCCGGGATTATCTCTGTTTGCATAGCTTCCCCTGCCTGCAGACCTGTCCTTATTATCAGACCTGTCCTTATTATCAGATCTTGTGCGGGCACTGCCGGCATTTCCGCCTTTAACCTCATTATTAATCTCTATTTCCGTCTTCAGCGAACTGCCGCAGACTGCACAGAACTTCATGCCGTCTTCGATCCTTGCGCCGCATCCTGAACAAAACATACGGTTCTCCTCCCAAAAAACTGTTGACCTTACTTACGATATCTCTTTACGATCAATTTTACAATACCATTATATATATATCTGTACAGATTGGATGCAAGCACCGACAAAATGAAGTTGAGCGGTACAAAGGCAAAGAACAGCCAGAAGAACAGATTGGCGTTCTTATCAAGGTATCTGTAAGCGATCGAATATATGATAACATCAAATACTCCCGTAAAGATATATATCTCAAAGGAAACCTGCGAGATGAACTTAAGTACCCCGCATATAACCTTATTTTCAATATTTATATCATAAAACAGCAGAAAGATACAGGCTCCGCATATGACGACCGTAAGTGCGGGATATCCGTTATCAAATCTCCCCGGATAGGACGGATCAAAAAAGGCGCCCTTTGAGATCATGTACGATATTGTACCGTTTATTAGGGTCATAAGCGCTGCAATACATATAAGCAGGACCTTGTTGACCCTGATCTTTTCCTGGTTTTCCCTGACGTATACTCCCATAAAATAATACATCACCGGGTAGAGTGCCTGGAAAAAGCCCGGCACCACATAGGGAATGAGCGAAGGAACTGCGCATATGAACACAAGGCTTAAGATGAGGATGTGCTTTTCCTTATCCGTTTTAAGAGCCTTCCACAGTATGTTAAGGAACGGGATCAGCACCACAAGCCCTATGTACATTCCCACGTACCAGGCTAGTGAATAATCCGCGATCTTTTTTAGCGTATCCCTGAAATAATAGATCTTTCCGTAGAAATGATTGGATACGAATACCTTTATGACAGTGATCACAAGATAGGCTGTAAGGACCGGTATCAGGGATTTATAGTGCTCCTTTGATACCGTCTTATTGCTTTTAAAATATCCCGTTAACATCATATACATAGGCATTGCGCTTATGAAGAACCATCTTGCGCATGTCATTATGTACATTTTATGACCCGCCATCGGTGTCTGGTAATACCCGACATTTAAGTAAAAATGTGCAGCCACGACGAAAAATGCCGCAAGAGCACGCACTATATCCGGACCCGCAAGTCTCTTTTTTATATTTGCATCCATCTGTATATCCCCGTTGTCCGTTTTAGCTGTTAGCATACTCCGAATAGCTCATCCCGGTGTATTTCTTAAAGCATCTGCCAAAATAGTTGGGATCGGGTATCCCTACCTCGGCGGAGGCGCTGAACATCTTCATGTGCGTCTTTGCAAGCTCCATCGCTCTCTCCATCCTGCACTGCGTAAGGTATTCCACGAAATTCTTGCCGGTCTCCTGTTTGAACTTCCTGCTTAAATAGCTAGTGCTGAAGCCGAAATTCTGTGCAACGGATGTAAGATTTAATTTTGAATCGGTATAATTTGCATCAATGTATTTTTTGATCTGGTCAAAGGTCGAATCTCCCGCCTCATCCTGATAATCCTCATAGTCATCAGGCACTCTTTCATCAAGCTTTCCCCTGATTCGCTCAAGCATCTCCGTTACTTCGCTTCTCACAAAGGGCTTAAGCATATATTCAAATACCGGAAGGCTTACGCATCTCCTTGCATATTCGAAATCATCAAAAGCCGTCATTATTATTATGAAAAGGCCCGGATATCTCTTTGTAACGACCTCCGTAAACTCTATCCCGTTCATAAACGGCATGGAGATATCCACAAAGGCTATGTCGGGTCTTATGTCATCGATGATATTGATCGCCTCGATCCCGCTTGCGGCCTCTCCGACCACCTCCATATTAAGAGATCTCCAGTCTATCGAAGCCCTCAAAAGGCTCCTTGCCGATGTTTCGTCATCTATAAGCATTACTCTGTACATACTTTAGTCCTCGTAAGATAATCCTCCGCCTTCAGGTATCGTAAACGTCACCCTGGTATACTCTCCCTCTTCGCTTTCGATCGATACTATATCAGATCTGTTGCAGTAGATCCTTAGTCTTTCGATGGTGCCTCTTAATCCGAAGCCCGACGGAAGACCCGTATCCTCATTATGAGTCTCACTTAAGGCGGCCTCTGCCTTTTTTTCCGAAAGCAGCTTTTTGATCGCCTCCTCAGGCATTCCGATACCCGTATCATATACGGATAATACGATGTCATTTCCTTCCTTTTTTGTGATTATCCGTATTATACCCTCTTCGCCCTTCGGACGGATACCGTGGTAGATACTGTTTTCCACAAGCGGCTGCAGTATGAGCTTGGGTATCTTTAAATCTTCCGTATCCTCTGCGATCTCATACTCATCCTTTATGATATCACCATATCTGAGTTTTTGAAGAGCCAGATAATCCTTTACGATACCGACCTCACGTTTGACCGGTATCTCCCTGTCTCCCTTGCTCAAGAAATTCCTGTAAAAGCTCCCGAGCGTCTCAAGGGCACCGTATACGTCCTGCGCACCGCTGTCAAGCGCCATAAAGCTTATGGTCTCAAGAGAATTATAGAGAAAATGCGGCTTTATCTGTTCCTGCAGCACTCTCATCTCCGCCTTCTGAACCGATTTTTCCTCTTCTATAAGCTTTTTAAAGAGGTCATTCAGATATTCGATCATGCTGTTATAGCTTTCCGCGAGCTTTCCTATCTCATTTTCCGGGGCGGCGACCTCCATTCTCTTCATCCATCCCGATTCCCTGGTCTCCTCCATGGCCTTGGTAAGACCCGATATCGGCTTGTTGATGTTGTTGCTCACATAACGGGTGGACATTATCATCGCAAACACAAAGGCAAGAAGCAGCACCAAAAGCAGCATTATGGTCTCTGTAGGTATCGCCGACACCTTCTCGGTATTTACGCATACGAGCACTATCGGGACATCCTCAAAAGCGTAGTATGAGATCATCTTTTTTTCGGAAGCGATCATTTTTTCAGTATGTATGATCTTTCCCTTATCTGCCTGAAAATCCACATATTCCTTAAGTCCCGCCCCGTCCATGTTTCCGGTAAGATACTCTCCGTCCTCGGAAAAAAAAGCCATGTCAAAAGCCTGGTTTCTTGAGACCTTATTAAGCATGTTTATGGAGATGTTCATGAGAAGTACCCCGGAAAGCTTCTGGGTATATATATCATAAATGGATCTTCCTATGGTGATTATGGGCATCCCGTTCGATCGAAAGATCGCCTCGTCGGCGTTAAGGGATATCACCGCGCCCCCTCGCTTTCCCATGATATGGGATTTCCAGAGCGTGGTATTCATAAGCGGCATGTCTATGTCATAATTACCTTTTCCCGTCTTCATGTATTCCCCGTCGTTTCTGAATATGAAAACGGAATCCACATCATTGCAGACATTCAGTATATCCATGACACCGTAGATCGTGTCATTTACAAGACCGGAATTGACCTCGGGGGCCTTTAGAAAATCGGCCACGGCCTCATTTAGCATAATAAGCCTTGTGATATCCTTGTAGTTGCCCATACTGGCATTGATGCTGTCCACGGAGGATACTATCAGGGCCTCAGACTCCCTCATTGCGTACTCTCTTCTCGATCTTTTGGAGATCACGAGCATTACAATGATAAAGGTTACGCCTATGAACAGTATCTCAAACAGGATAACCCTTGAAAGACCTCTTGCAAGGGTGTTCTTATCCCAGAATTCACTTCTTTCGTGATCTTTTGATCCGGAAAACATTCAAAGCCTCTCCTGCACCGTTTTTCCCGGTAAAATAATCTGCATCGCTTAAAAGCCCGCATGCGGCATATCCCTTTGCCGCATACAGTAAGTATACCTTATAGGAAGCTGCCTAAGCAACCTGCTATAGAACCCTCCATGTTGTAAAAACGCATAAAACACGGTATAATTCAGGAAAAATACAGTTTTGCGGCAGTAGGAAAAAGCTTTTGCCGTTTGCCATAAAGGAGTTCAGATGGGCTTGAAAGACCGGGAGACCGAAAACAATCGCGAACAGAAGATCAGGCAGAAGAAGAAAAACAGTATGCTGGCTCCGTTCATACTGGTATTTATCTTTTTCGTGGTAATGGTATTTTATACCTCAAGGCTAATATATAACGTTGCTGTCCTTAACTCAAACTCCATGATAGAGGACAGGATGATGAACGTCTCAGCCCTTATAGAAAACCATTTAAACACTGCCGAGAACGTACTTCAGATCACCGCCGATTCCGTTCACCACATGCTCATAAGCGGCAGCACTCCCGCCAGGATACACGAATTTCTTGTGGAGGAGACCAATAATGTTTCCGAACAGTTCAGTGAGAACTTTAACGGTCTCTACGGATTTATCATGAGCAAATACATGGACGGCCTTAACTGGCAACCCCCCGAGGATTATGATCCAAAGAGCCGTGACTGGTACATAACCGCTCAGGAACACGGCGGCGAGGTCGCCCTGGTACCGCCCTATATAGATGCACAAACCGGTGACCTGATCATATCCGTCTGCAGGATGCTTCCCGACAAGCAGAACATCATATCCCTTGACGTATACTTAAACGGCATACAGGAGATGATGCAGGAGCTTACCGTCAACGACAAGGGCTACGGTTTTGTGGTAGACGGCACGGGCCTTATAGTAGCACACCGGGATGAGAGCAAAAAAGGCACCAACTTAAATGATACCGAAGGCGGCGCCGAGTTCTTAAACGCCATAAAGGATATAGGATCCGGAAACTTCAAAAACAATTACGGCGGCGAGAAAAACACCGTCTTTGTAAACAGCATAATGAACGACTGGTACGTCGTAATGGTGGTAAGCAATCACGAGCTCTACGGTGATGTAAGGAGGCAGCTTGCCGTCAATATCTTCATCTGCACCGTTGTATTTATCATGATCTCGGGCTTCTATTTCGTGGGACACAGAAATGAGCAGAATTACACAAAGAGCATCGAGGCAATGAAGCTTGAGGAACAGAAAGCCCAGTATGAAAGAAAGGTCTTAGAGCTTGAAAAAGATGCCGCAAATGCATCCAACAAGGCAAAGAGCGATTTCCTGGCAAACATGTCGCATGAGATACGTACGCCCATGAATGCCATAATCGGCATGGACGAGATGATACTCAGGACTTCGCCTGCCGATCCCATAAAAAAGTACGCCCTCGATATTCAGAGTGCAGGAAAAACACTGCTTTCGATAATCAACGACATACTTGATTTTTCCAAGATCGAGTCGGGTAAAATGGAACTCATACCGGTCGAATACGGCTTTTCCTCTGTCATGAACGATGTCGTCAACATGACGATGAAAAAAGCCCAGGATAAGGGTCTTGAATACATGCTCAAGGTATCCGAGGACATCCCTTCCGTCCTTTTTGGTGATGAGATCAGAGTCCGTCAGATCATGTTAAACCTCATTAACAACGCCATCAAATATACCCATGAAGGCAGCGTTTTCATCGACGTTTCGTATGATAACGTATCAAACATGCTTAAGCTTGTGGTAACCGATACCGGAATAGGGATAAAAAACGAGGATCTCGGAAAGCTTTTTGGTTCCTTCCAGAGGCTTGAGGAAGACAAGAACAGAAACATCGAAGGAACAGGCCTTGGCCTTAATATCACAAGGCGCCTTGTAAACATGATGGACGGAAACATTGATGTTACAAGCGTATACGGTGAGGGAACCACTTTTGACGTACAGATTAAGCAGGCTGTTATCGATCCGACTCCGGTCGGCGACTTTGTACAGAACCTTAAGAGGACACAGAAGCACACCGATGAATACGCACCTTCACTTATCGCACCCGATGCGAAGGTTCTGATCGTTGATGACAATGATATGAATCTTGAGGTCATAAGCTCACTGCTCGAAGGAACAAAGATACAGATAACGACCGCCGAATCAGGCTCCGAATGTCTGAATATCCTTAAGGAAAAATCCTTTGACCTTGTATTCCTCGATCAGATGATGCCTGGAATGTCAGGCGTACAGACCCTTTCTGAGATCAAAAAACAGGATCTCTGTAATAATATCCCGATAATAGCCCTTACCGCCGATGCTATCGTTGGTGCAAGGGACAATTACTTAAAAGAGGGCTTTACGGACTATTTAAGCAAGCCCGTAATGTATGATGAGCTCGAAGCCGTCCTGCTTAAGTATCTGGATCCTTCGCTTATAAGGACAGACTTTGAAGAGGAAAAGAAAAAAGAGCCTGAAAAGGATGAAAACAAGCCTCTGGTAATAGCCATAAGCGATTCGTCCGATAAGCTTAAAAAGATCAAATCCCTGCTTTCGGACAGCTGCAAGGGAGTATTTGTAAAGGATACGGAAAGCGCCAGGAAATACTTGGATAAGCACTAGTGCTTATCCAAGTGCCTCCGGCGGGATGCGCAGAAATTCTCAGAGGAAAGCGCATACGCGCTGCGAATTTCGCGCGGAAACGCTTCTTTAAGCGTTTCCATATAAAAACACTAATTTTCAGACAAAGAGCCGGCAGATTTCTGCCGACTCTTTGTCTTTCATCATACATTATCGATGAACATATTTATTTCTTTGATGGCATCAGCCCTTAACAGCTCCTGCAATGAAGCTCGACTGGATCTTCTTGCTTAAGAATACATAGGCAAGAAGCGTCGGGAACGTAGCCATTACGAGGACTGCACCTACAAGACCCCAGTCTGTGAGGTACTGGCCCTGGAAGGACTGGATACCTACGGGGATGGTCTTAAGTTCACCCTTGCTGTTGAAGATGTTTGCAAACATCAGCTCGTTCCAGCTCTGTAAGAATGAATAGATTCCGATGGTCGCAAATGCAGGCTTTGTTAGCGGCAGGATGACCTTAAGGAAGGTACCCCATACACCACAGCCGTCGATATAGGCCGCCTCATCCAGATCCTTGGGGATATCCACCATGAAACCTGTACATATCAGTATAGCCATCGCAAGTGAGAATGCGGCATACGGTATTATCAGCGCCTGATACGAATTGAGCCAGTGAAGCTTTGAAAGTATCAGGTATACCGGCAGTATCGATGCATGCAGGGGAATGGTAAGACCTAACATAAATATGGAATTCATGAGCTTGCTTCCCTTCCACTTGATACGGGTAAGAGCATAGGTAGCCATAAGTGCGGCTATAAGCGTGATAGCCATGGCCGCTACCGTTATTACGATACTGTTAAAGAAGTATCTCGGCATATGACCTGTCTTAAGTGCATCCGGATAATTGTGCCACAGCCACTTCTGCGGAAGTCCTGCCACATTAAGTCCGTATATTTCCTCATTGCTCTTAAGTGAGAATGTAAACATCCAAAACAGAGGATAGAGATTAACAAAAGTCCATATAGCAAGGAAGATATAGATGAGTACCTTTACTGCGGGATGCGTCTTTTTAAGTCTGTATGCATCAACCTCGCTTAATTGTGTATTTTTAGGATCATTAGCTGCCATATCATCTGTCCTCCTTAAAAATAGCACTTATTATCAAAGCAAAAGCAAAGCACAACAGTATCAGCATGACCGCCATCGCACTACCCATTCCGTATCTGTTACGCTGGAACAGCATCTCGATCATACGCGTACTCGGAACCTCGGTCGCATGAAGCGGTCCGCCGTTTGTCAATACATATATGAGGTCATATGCCTTCAGAGATCCGGTTACGGCAAAGATAACGCTGACTCTGAGCACCGGCTTGATGATAGGGATGACGATATATCTGTTGACCTGTCCCTGGGTGGCTCCGTCTATCATCGCTGCCTCTCTGAGATCGGTAGATACGCCCTTAACACCGGCATACATAAACAGCATATGATAACCGACATACTGCCACAGCATGGGTACAAAGCAGGCCCATAATGCTATCTTCTTATCTCCGAGCCATAACTTCTGGAGGTTTTCAAATCCAAGCTTTGCAAGTGTCACGTTTAAGATTCCGTAATCGGGATTGTATATCTTTAACCACAGCTGACCGATAACAACCGTTGAGATCAGTACAGGCATAAAGAATACTGACAGAAAGAATCTCTCTCCCTTCATTCCCTTTCCAAGAAGCAGCGCAAGCCCAAGTGATAAGGGGAGCTGTATGAATACGGAAAGAAGAGCCAGTAACAGTGAATTCTTAAGGGCTTTTGCAAAGCCTATGGAATTGCTCGTGAACATCTCGGTATAGTTCTTAATACCGACAAATTCTTTGGCACTGCTCATACCATTCCAGTCAAAAGTACTGTAATAAGCCGACAGGAATATGGGTGCTATAAGGATACCCACAAACAGCAATAATGCAGGCAGTAAAAATAAAAATATGTTTACACCTTTAATGAATGTTTTGTTTTTCATAATCCTTATTCCTTTTCACAAAGAGGCGGCTCTCCCGGCTCTCGGGAAAGCCGCCTCGTATTGCTTAGTTCAGCCTGACAGGCTGTTCACAAAATTACGGATTATCCGATATCGTTTGTAAGTCCCTCAACGAACTCTTCACCGTTGATCTCGCCGCCATAGATCTGGCTTACATAATCAAGGTAAGTGTTAGCTGAATCAGCGTTCATAGCTGTATCTCCGAAGAGAACATAGCTGTCTGCATTTGCACAGATATCGCTGACTGCCTGAGTTAAAGGATTGATTCCTGATGTATCGCCGTAAGGTGTCCAAGCGGGAAGTCCGCAGCCATCAAGATAACCATAGTGACAGATAAGACGTCCAAGCTCGAATGTATAGTTTGCAGCTATCTCAGCGTTAGGTGAAGAAGCAGCAACTGCAAGTGTATCTGAAGGTCCGCCTATAAGCTGGCCGAGCTTTGACTTGTCAGCATTGATTACAGGGAACTCAGCAACCTGAACCTTGTCGCCGAAGCCGTTCTCGTCTGCTGCGAAGTCTGCGCAGTTCCATGTACCATTCATGTAGAATGCATACTTGCCTGCCATGAAGTTAGCCTTAACTTCGTCGTTTGAAAGAGCGATTCCTGCGGGATCGAAGTACTCTTTGTTAACCATTTCCTGGAAAGTGTTAACTGCTGCTGCAACATCAGCATTGTCCCATGAAGCTCTTCCTAAGAAGATGTCGTTAAGAGTGTCAGCGCCTACGCTCTTCTCGATAACTGACTCAAGATACTCGGTAACGCACCATGTCTCTTTTCCTGCACATCCGAAAGGAATGATTCCCTGTGCCTTGAGGTCATCACAGCAAGCGATGAAGTCTTCGTATGTTCCGGGAACTTCGTCATATCCGGCTTCCTTAAGGATCTCCATGTTAGCGAAGAGACCAACGATGTTCATTGTAAGAGGAACACCATAGTGCTTTCCGTCATATGTGGAGTTAGCCATCATAACCTCAGGAAGCTCGTCCTTGAAGTTCTGATATGCATCGTCGAGGCAATATACACGACCTGCGTCTACGAAATCGCCAAGGAATGCGCATGACCATGTGAAGAAGATGTCGGGCATTTCGTCAGCTGCAACTGCTGCCTTGATCTTGGTCTTGTAAGCCTGGTTCTCGGTAGCCTCCCATGTGAAGTTGATCTCGGGATGAGCTGCTTCCATGTCAGCGATAGCTGCTTCATAAGAATGACGGTTTGAATCACTCTCTGTTGCGATACACCACATTGTAAGATCAACGGTTTCGCCTGTAGGCTCTTCAACCTTCTCTTCTGTTTCAGTAGGCTCTTCTGTCTTCTCTTCGGTGGGCTCGGTGGCGGTCTCGGTCGTTGTCGGAGTCTCAACGGTAGCTACTGCATCAGCGCCGCCGCAGCCAACCAGTGAAAGAACCATAGCGCCTGCTAAAAGTGTTGCTAATACTCTTTTCATAAATTACCTCCTGTAAAATATAATAGTGTTGTATGATTTAAGGCTTTCGCCGAAAATCCGTGGTCATAACGGGTCATTCACCCGTTTTACCGGTCTTTACCATCTGGGTGGGATATTCTATATGAAGCTCCCTTCCGTCCTGCTCATAGTAAAGCACCGTATCGTCAAAATCGAGTCTGTCATCATATATGAGGGTTATCTTCTTCTGATCTTCATCGACTGTATAGTGTCCGGAAAAAGAAACCTCGACGCCCTCTGCAAACGTTCCGTTCTCGGAAAACTTAAGAGCCCAGTTTCCGTCGTTCTTTATATAGCTTCCCGTGATCCCGTCCGGCTCGTCACCCTCCTCGAGCACATACACTTCGCTCTCATAGAGGTTGAAACCATCGTCATTCAGTTCATATCTGAGATCAAGCGACCCGTCTTTGCTGCTTAGCTTTATGTATTCGGGATCCGTAGTGTAGGAATATTTCTTATCCTTAAATACGGCTTTTCCGTTCTTATCAAGACTTATTACCGTCTTTTCGGTATCATGTATATATGCCCAGTCACCGTTTAAGGGACCCTCAGTCTTATTGCACCCGGTCATAAGACAAAGGCCTGTAACTGCCATTGCTATAAAGACCGTAAGTTTCCTTTTCATAGATCACTCCCTAAACCGTCAAACTGCCCCGGGGATATAAAAAATATCCCCCGCTTTTATATTTTCTAACGGAAGACATTTTTAGTAAATGTAAAATTTTTACTTCAATAAGCATCTTTTTGACCTGTTTTGGTTCAGATCTTTGTCAAATCTTGTACAAAGTGCACAATTCCTTATCTCTTATCCTTGTCTATGAATTCAAGGAAGATAACGGTCACGATCGCATAGACGATCGTAAACAGGATCAGATGCCCCCAGCACATAAAGAGGTTTTCGGGGGTTGCCACGAAATCAGCCCTGAAACTGGCTTCGCCGAGCTTTTTAAGGATAACATCCCTGAAGCCCGCCTGCTCTATCACGGATAATACATTTTTAAGTGTATAATCACCGATCAGCCCGATATTGCCGCTCGCACTAACCATCTTGTTCCAGATCACCACTGCGGGCAGACTGTTAAAATCCGCCACACAGCACAACGATCTTACACCCCAGCTTGAGATCATCATCTTTACGACATCGGCAAAGGCATCCGACAGGGTGATAAAGCCCGCAAACACAAGCTGCACTATCAGCATGAACGGCATGACAGTCATTGCGGCCATCGGGGTCTTTACCATCGCAGATATCATAAGAGCCAGGATATCGGATGCATATGTGATAAATAACAGGGTAAGGAACAGATCCGGAATAAATCCGAAGGCCACACCGGTCTGCGGATATTTTACGCCGGTGGCTCCGAGTACCGCTATCGTGATCCCGGTCTCCATCATACACATGAAGAACTGATATACAAGATGTGAGACAACATATGAAGTTATATGGAGCCCGGCTCTGTGCTCCCTTTTTATGATGGCTCTCTCCCTGCATATCGTCTGGATAGAGTTAAAAAAACCGTTCCATATGCATACACAGGTAAGAGCGAACATCCCCTGGAAGGTTCCCTCCATGCTTACAAAGAGTCCTTTTCCCACGGCCATTGATACCATGGCTGCGATAACTGCGGACATGGGTAGGAACTTCCAGTCACTCTGGGTCACAAACATACGAAACTGTTTGCCAAGGCAGATGATAAACTGGCCGAAACGCCCTGTGTATGTCAATTCTTTGCTATTTGTATCCATGTTCTTTCCTCAGCTTATCTTCTGAACATATTTTTCCACGAATTCATCTGCTCTTCCTTCGCCGCCCTCATCCTTCTGGTTGATGGAAAGCAGTATCTCTTCCATCGATCTCTTTCCGAAGAATTCATAAGCCTCCTCTATCGGGCCATAATAAGCCAGACGTCCTGTCCTTGCAGCATCCTTTGCAAGCACGATGACATCATCAAACAGATCGATGACACGGTCAGGTGTATGAGTGATTACGATGACGATCTTGCCCTCATCCGCTATCGTTCGCAGGCTTTCAAACAGATTTCTCGCAACCACGCCGTCAAGTCCGGAATCAGGCTCATCAAGGATGAACAGTGAAGGGTCGCTGATAAGCTCAAGCGCAATAGAGAGTCTCTTCCTCTGTCCGCCGGAAAGCTTTCCGACCTGCGAATTCTTTACGGACATAAGGCCGAGCCTTTCCAGTATCTCATTTATCCTCTTGTTCCTGTCCTCCTTTGAAACGCTCTTTGGAAGTCTTAACTTTGCACCGTCCGAAAGTGTCCGGTATACGGTATCGGTCATGCGCATAAGATCCTGCTGCGGTACAAAACCAAGATCGTATTTCATGCTTCCGTAATTGTTATAGAGGTTCCTGCCATGAAGGATTATCTCTGCATTTGCCATTTCATAGCCCGTTACGGCATTAAGGAAGGTGGTCTTTCCCGCGCCGGATCCCCCGAGCAAAAGTACCAGATGACCGGTAGGGATCGACAGATGGATATCCTTAAGCAGATACTTTTTCCTGCCGTAGCTTATAACGGATCTGTCGGCAAGATTTACTGTAAGCCCGTTCTGAATGGCCTCAACCGTGGCCCCGCTTATCTTTGCGGCCTTTTCAAGATCTCCCTCAACGACCCGGTCATGATGTGGCATATATTTTTTTGACAGGCCCCAGATAAGGGACATCATGTTTGGAAAGAGCGCCCACAGAACAGCCAGTCTTCTTCTCTGTCTGAAGACATCACACAAACCGATAAATATAAAGATACTGAATATGAGCTGGGTATAAAAAAAGATATAGGAAAGGACATTCCAGAAGCTCTGCATTTTTGACCCGTTCTCAAAAATGGCCGTCATGACCTGCGCAAGGACCTTAAGAATGGCAAGCATGAAATAAGTTCTTCCCGCTTCCTCCTTCTCGGCCATCACTGCGAACATATACTCCCTGACACCCGGAATAAAGGCATATATCCCCTTTATGTTATCCTTCCTAAACATCTTAAAGGCGCCTATGGATCCTATGATCCAGCCAAGGCCAAATGCCGATAAGCTTAAAGTAATATTTACAGAACCCGGTTCCATTACTGTATCCTTTCCGAAATATATGGCTGCTTACTCCTCGGATCCCATGATGTCATCCGTTATACCAAACTCATCGATGACAACCTCTTCGTCCTCATCCTCATCAGCAGCTGTTGCTATGGGAACAAACTCCGACATATAGGCTTCTTCCGGCAGTCCGGCCATCAGGGCAGGTATGTTTATTACAATACCGTCGAGTCCGTAAGGTACCGGAAGCCCAACCTTGTGTGAATGCGGTTCGTCGCCCTTATTATCGGTTATCTCTATCACTACGGAAAGCGTCTGACCCATGAGATCGCACATTCCCCTGTCGT
>JAILPG010000138.1 GCA_024699595.1 Lachnospiraceae bacterium
TCTCTAACATCTTTCCAATCTATGGAACGTTTTCCCTTAAACCTTATATCATTAATAATAACGATGTTGTTCCCGTCAACATCCTTTATAACCGATACACTCCTCTTACCTTTTGCTTTCCCTTTTGCAGCGAAAATCCCCTCAAATTTCATCTGATACCCCAACAGCCTCGGGATATATTCTGGCGGGGTTCTTCTTCCTGCTTCCCAGTCTTCCAATGTGCGAACAGGGATACCCGTATGCTCTGAAAACTCTTTACGTGACATCCCTGTACTTTCTCGTAATTTTTTTATAGTATTTGCTGTATCCATAATATCACCTCGCATTGCATGGTTATAGAGACAGCATACAACATTTCCAAGCAATTCGCAATGCGTGGTTTCTCGCACGTAGAATTGAAAATCTTCGATTTATATGATATAATTTTAAAATTTTGGGCAGAAGAAACGTAATTAGAACTGATTTAAGGCGGTGGAAACCGGATGCAGTATAGTTACAACAAATTATGGAAGCTATTGATTGATAAAAATATGCTTGAATGAAATAGTTAACGAGACTTTTTTGAGGGTATATTACGAAAGCACCTTAAAAAGGTCTTTTTTCATGCCTTTGAAAAGTACAGCTTTTACGAGTTCTCGCACCTTTTTGCATATTGGTTCCTAAAGATGCGCAAACCTGATAGACGGTTCACGACTTCATTGAAAAAGTTAACGAGACCCATCTGCATCACAATTCTAAGGATTTGGGGAGTGAAATCGGAAGGTCACACAAGGGGGTAATAAAAAGAAATACCGATGTCGACATATATTAATGCATATAGTTAGACAGATAAAGGTATATTATGATCTTGATAGAGGGAGAGAGCGGATTTATCCGCAGGAATCCGACAGAATATATCAATAACTTATAATATTCGATCATGTGAAAAGCAAACAGGAGGATACCAATGAAAAAGAGACTGATCAGCAGTATTTTGGCAATGACAATGGTGGCTGGTACAATTTTTACCGGATGTGGAAGCACAGGGACTACCAACGTAACATCCAGCAGTGCCAATGAACAGCAGAGCACCATGACGGAGAGTGATGAAAACAAAGAATCTGAACCGATAGATACTTCAGTGGAAACAACTGCAGCTGAAGATAAACCTGTAACTGACCGCCCCGGTGCAAAGTGGATTGACTCCGGGATTTACGGAACCTATGAGGGTATGGGCGATATCAGCCTTAAGGATGATTTTGCGGCAGCCATTAACCGGGACTGGGCTGAGAGCGTAAAGATAAGAGCGGGCGCAGAAAATGTTTCAGCAAGAACAGAGCAGACTGATAATATCAACGAAGCAAAGCTTGCAGTCCTGACCGGTGAAAAAAAGGATGATCAGGATCTGGCATCACTCCAAAACTATTACGCACTGCTTACGGACTGGGATACCAGAAATAAAGAAGGACTTGACCCCTTAAAGCCCTATGTGGAGGATCTTATGTCCATTTCCTCCGTTGAGGAGATGACGAAATACTACTCTGATCCGGAGCGTAATCTCTATGGAACGCCGATGGTGAGTGTCTCAATTATACCGGAACCGCTGGATCCCTTTGTTAATATGCTGTGTATTCAGAATGTTTCTCTGCTGTCGGATGAACCCGATGACTATCAGGAGGGAGCCCCGGAAACCGAAGGACTTGCCATTAAGCACAAGACTACGGTGTACATGCTGAAACGTCTCGGATACTCTGAAAGCGAGGCGAACGATATCTTTGATACTGCAAAAGGGTTTGAACGTAAATTCCTGCCGGGGATAGAAGCCATCATGGCGGACATTTCAGGAGACCCCACAAGCACGCTTACAATCGCAGAGTTTGAGAAGAAATACAAAAAAATTCATTTTGCGGATATCTTCAGGTCTTTAGGTTATGATGTCGATTTCAAAGGAAAGATCATGGTAGGGTATACAAAGATTGTTGACAGCTTTGATGAGAATTATTCGGATGAAAATATTGAAGGTATTAAAGCGTGGACGCTTGTAAATACACTTCTGGATTTCACGAAATACTGTGATTTTGAAACATATGAAGAGACAGCAAAAATGAACAGCTCCAAGACTATAAACGATGCTGATTCCTATGCGTTGAAAGTGATGGAAGACACGGTGCCCTCCATGGTGGATCAGATGTATGTCAATTATTGCTTTGATAAGAGCATTAAGCCCCAGGTGGAGGAGCTGACTGATATGATGGTCAAAGCCTACCGTAAGATGCTTATGGAAGAGGATTGGCTTTCTGATGAGACAAAGGCGATCGCCATCGAAAAACTAGATAACATTAAACTGCATATCTGCTATCCGGAAAAAGTGTATGATGTCAAATGCGATGCCATCGGAACCTCTGCCGAAGGCGAAACGGCACTCAGCGCTATTATCAAGGGACGAAGATACTTCAGGCTGTCAGAGGCGGCTCCGTTATCCTGGAAAAATGACGGAACCTATTGGAGATATGATACGTATTACAGCACTCTGGGGGCAGTGTATATGCCGCAGGATAATTCCATGAATATCTTAGCCGGCATCTGCGGTGGCGACTATTATGATGAAAGCTGGCCTTTGGAAAAGAAGCTGGGCGGCCTTTGCATGATAGTTGGCCATGAGCTCACCCATGCCTTTGATACAACCGGTGCCAATTTTGATAAAGACGGAGCCCAGACAATCTGGTGGACAGATGAAGACGGAAAGGCTTTCCAGGAACGGGTGGATAAACTGCTCAAGTACTACAGTGAGCTGGCGCCGATGCCGCAAACTTCCGATGCCACCTACGGAGAAGAGGGAGCGCAGTTGATTCAGGGAGAAGCCATTTCGGATCTTGGATCCTTAAAGTGCCTGCTCGCCATTGCGAAGGAGCAGGAGGATTTCGATTACGACACATTCTTCAAACAGATTGCCATCATTCAGAAGCAGGCACGTTATGAGGAAACGGAAAAAGAATACGTTGATACCAATGATCATCCTGTGGAAGCCTATCGTGCCAATGTTCCGCTACAGAACTACGATGATTTCCTGAATTTCTATGATATTAAAGAAGGGGACGGCATGTATCTTGCTCCTGAAGATCGCATCACTGTCTGGTAAATTTTGGGGTTGATCATTTGTAGCCCAATGGATTTTTCTGATTTAACAGGTGGCTTTTATAAAGAGAATATTGATTTCACTGACATTGGTATCGGCTTTATCAATAAACCTTGTCGCCTGCGGATCATCAGGCTCAAACGAAACAACGGCTTCCGTATCCATAGAAGCATCGGATGTAGTAGATGCACAGATTACGACAGAACCTACAACGAAACAATCTACGGAATCACCGGCAGAAGTGAACGAAGCGCAGGAGATCGGTGCTTATGAAGTGGTGCAGCTTGAAGTAGTTGATCCGGACGGTAAAGCTTCAACCATCAGTGGCTTAATAAAGAAGTCAGGGATGCCGGTGAGATAGCATATACCTATGGGGAGCTTTGCTTTGTTATGGATAATATATATGGCAACGCACCGCATTGTATATTAGCTGAGTCTATCAGGGATAAAGGATTTGATGCCACACTTGAAAGCTACAGTGACGAGACAAGGCAGGTAAAAGAACTTCTTAATTCTGATAAGACTGTTGATCTGGTATTTGGTACCATAATTTTGTCAACGATGTTATATGATGGCGGTCATACAGATCTTTCTACGGATATTCTCACTGACCTTGATGGGACAACGGCGTTCGCTGAACTTGGCAGGATCGTAAAAGAGGAACCCGACAATATAAGGACTGTTCTTTATAGGAAGTGGTACGGCGATTATATAAGTAAAATGGAAGCCAAGATGATAATCAAAGAGTACGGCAGTGAATTTGATAAATATCAGGCTGTTTTTGATGAAGAGACGAATCTCCCTGTTCCATATCTATATCATTATTATGCTACATATTAAGGTACATCAATCAAAAAGGATCCCTCCATGGGGTCCTTTTTGATTGGTAAAGAATATTTCTTTATTGTAAGCGTCAAATAATAGGATATTGTTCATGGGTAATGAGGCAGATTATAATGAGCTGACGAGAGTATGACGCAAAATACGGAAAAAGATAGCATTTTACGTCACTCATGCATCATAGCAACCGTAGCAGGCTCATCATCATAAGAACCGATATGCATACATTGGACGCATAAGCCTTCTTCAACTGTCAGGAACTCAACTTTGGAGAAATCCTTCTTTTTCTTTTTAGTCACTTCTTTCACCGCCCATCTGAAATCATCCTCTGTCACGATACCAGGTTTATTTGGGGGCATATAAAACTCTTTGTATTCTTTCTTGAAATCAAAAGCCACCAATGTTTACCTCTCTACATCCTTCTCTTCAAATGGTTTATTCCAGGAACCGATCTCGATCAGATTACCTTCCGGATCCGCAATATAACAGGTTCTCTGGTCTACGCTCCGCTCCGGTCGGCGCAGATCAGACGTCCACTGGACGTCTTGCGCCCCCATGGCTCCAGTTCGGGCTCTAATACCGGTGTTGCCCCATTCTCTATCGCATTTTTATAGGCTGCATCAACCTCATCAAAGGTGTCAACATAAAGAGCAATCTCTGAATGACCATTCAGTCCTTTAACATACTCATACCTACGGCTTGTCATCTTTTCAAAATCTTTCCTGCCGTACAGCAGAAACAGCGTTCCGTCTTTCACAAGATATACATTGGAAGTATCCTCTGCTTCCTTGATCTCAAATCCAAGAACATCCCTGTAAAAGCGAATCATCTTCGCCATTTCCTCGACCAATAACCCAAAACCATCCAACCTCATAACATCAGACCTCCTTTTCCCTCATGCACTCTTCGAGTGTCAATACTTCGCAGCCTTTATCCGCATAATACGCATACATTTCATCCAGCTTTTTCAGATCATAACTCGTTATACAATCAGATATCACGTGCACTTTGTATCCTGCCTTTACCAGATTGTAGCTTGTTGACTTGACACAGGCCGTTGCATCAGCCCCAATAAGATAAAACTCTTCTA
>JAILPG010000295.1 GCA_024699595.1 Lachnospiraceae bacterium
AACGGAAATGTTATAAAGCTTGAACACAACCAGTTCGTGACCACAAACAGGAGTGCGGCGGTAGAGCTTCGCATCACTTTGGAGGCCTTCGGAAGCGAGCACAAGCAGCAGATCATAGACGCTCTTGAAAAGGACGCCTACCGGCCGAAAATAGTCAGAACTGTTATCTAAAAAGAAGGGTGTCAAGAAAAAAACCTTGACACCCTTCTTTTTTTGGAATATATTATTCGTTGCGTGGCGTTTTGTATCATGAAGGAGATATTCTCAGGGCTCAGTGCACCAAGACTGTACCGCCATGCGGAGTCAAACAAGTGGAAAAGATAGTCAAACAGAGTCTTTTATATGATTTTTACGGTGATCTGTTAAACGAACACCAGAGACAGGTTTATGAGGATGCGGTATTCAATGATATGTCGATCACTGAGATATCGCAGAATTACGGGATCACCAGACAGGCAGCCCACGATCTCATAAAAAGATGTGACCGCATACTTGCGGGCTATGAAGAAAAGCTTAATCTGTTAGATAAATTCGGGATCATAAAGGACTGCATAAGACAGATAGATGATCTTGCGGATACGGATAAATGCGTTAACGGCGAAAAGATCCACAGGCTGACTGATAAGATCAGGGAAGTAATGTAAGGAAATACCTACGGGATGGCATTTGAGAGCTTAACGGAAAAACTTCAGAATGTTTTCAAAAACCTTCGGAGCAAGGGACGGCTTACTGAAGAAGATGTAAAGACCGCCCTTAAGGAGGTTAAGCTTGCCCTGCTTGAAGCAGATGTTAATTTTAAGGTCGTCAAGCAGTTCGTAAAGTCCATTGAGGAGAGAGCCGTCGGGACGGACGTTATGAACGGGCTTAATCCCGGACAGATGGTCATAAAGATCGTTAATGAAGAAATGGTCTCATTAATGGGTTCGGAAATGACCGAAATAGCCATGCAGCCCGGAAAATCCGTCACGATAATAATGATGTGCGGACTTCAGGGTGCAGGTAAGACCACTACGGCAGCAAAGATCGCCGGGAAGTTAAAAAAGAAGGGCAAGAAATGTCTGTTAGTGGGCTGTGATATATACAGACCTGCTGCGATAAAACAGCTTGAGATAAATGCACAGAAGCAGGAAGTGGATGTCTTTTCGATGGGAGATTCACACAAAGCTTCCGATATAGCCAAAGCGGCTGTAAATCATGCCGAAAAGAACGGCCATAATGTCGTCATCATAGATACTGCGGGACGACTGCAGATAGATGACGAGATGATGGATGAGCTTAATGATATAAAGGAAAGTACGGGCGTACACCAGACCCTTTTGGTGGTGGATGCAATGACCGGTCAGGAGGCCGTAAACGTTGCAAAGACCTTTGATGAGAAGGTAGGAGTGGACGGGGTCGTCCTTTCGAAGATGGACGGTGACGCACGGGGCGGAGCGGCGCTATCAATAAAAGCCGTTACCGGAAAGCCGATCCTGTATGTCGGAATGGGAGAAAAGCTGTCCGATCTGGAACCTTTTTACCCTGACCGTATGGCAAACAGGATACTCGGAATGGGAGATGTCCTGACTCTTATCGAGAAGGCTCAGGAAAACCTTGAGATAGATGAGGAAAAGGATAAGGAAAAGCTTAAGAAGCTTAAGAAGGGCCAGTTTGATTTTGAGGATTATTTAGAGAGCATGACCCAGATGAAAAAAATGGGCGGCCTTTCAAGCATCCTGTCAATGATGCCGGGGTTTGGCGGCGCGATGGGCGGTATAAAGACCGACGATCTGGAATCGCAGCTTGACGATAAGAAGATGTCAAAGATAGAGGCGATAATCCTTTCGATGACCAAGGAGGAAAGAAGGGATCCCGAGCTTTTAAATCCTTCACGCAAGTTCAGGATAGCAAAGGGCGCAGGAGTCGATGTTTCAGAAGTAAACAGACTCGTCAAACAGTTCAACCAGTCCAAAAAGATGATGAAGCAGTTCCCGCAGTTAATGGGCGGAATGGGTGGTAAAAAGGGTAAGTTCAAACTGCCTTTTTAACATAAAAAAACATGGAGGTAATACAGAAATGGTAAAGATCAGATTGAGAAGGATGGGAAAGAAAAAGGCTCCTTTTTATAGAGTCATTGTGGCAGACGCAAGATCTCCCCGTGACGGAAGATGTATTGAGGAGATAGGTACGTATGATCCCAATACTGACCCTGCTACGGTAAAGATCGATGCAGAGCTCGCTAAGAAGTGGCTCAATACCGGAGCTCAGCCCACTGAGGTTGTAGCCAAGCTTCTTAAGGTTGCCGGTATAGAAAAATAAGGGATACGGAGGACAGAGATGAAGGAACTTGTAGAAGTAATAGCAAAATCTCTGGTAGACAATCCTGATGAGGTAAAGGTGACGCAGACGGAAGATGACAGATCGATCGTTGTGGAGCTTAAGGTTGCACCTTCTGATATGGGCAAAGTTATCGGAAAACAGGGACGTATCGCAAAGGCCATAAGAGCAGTGGTTAAGGCAGCATCTGCCGGAGAACCCAGGAAGGTTATCGTGGATATAGTTCAGGATTAAAACGGAGAACAGGACATCGCCTGGCGGATAAGACACCCTCAGGCGGTGTCTTATCTTAAACGACATTGTTATCTGTTTACGGTATATACCGCAAACAGACATTTAAAGGAGCTCTATGGAAGAAAGGCTTAAGGTCGGTATAATAACGGGCGCGCATGGTGTCCACGGCGAGGTAAAGGTATATCCGACTACGGATGATCCTTCCCGTTTTAAAAAACTGAAGGAAGTCATCGTAAGCGATAAGAACGGGGACAGGATAATAAAGACCGGCTCCGCAAAGCTTTCGGGCAAGATGGTGATCCTTAAGCTTGAAGGTATCGATGACAGGGATACCGCAGACAGAATGAGGGATTCGGAGCTTTTTGTTGACCGGAAGGATGCCGTAAAGCTTAAAAAAGATGAGTATTTTATAGCCGATCTTATCGGTATGAAGGTATATGACGAGAATGATCATATGCTGGGCGAGCTTACGGATGTTCTTATAACCGGTGCAAACGATGTATACGAGGTAGAGCTTCAAGGCGGGAAAAAGCTGCTGCTTCCTGCGATCAGGGAATGCATATTAAGCGTGGAGCCTGATAAGATGAAGATGACCGTGCATGTAATGGAAGGGCTTATGTGATGAATTTTCATATCATGACGCTTTTTCCTGAAATGATAGAAGGCGTTGTTAACACCAGCATAATCGGCAGAGCCGCAAAGAACGGGTTGATAAACATTGATACCGTCAATATAAGGGATTATGCATTTAACAAGCACTCCAAGGTAGATGATTATACCTATGGGGGCGGAGCGGGGATGCTAATGCAGGCCGAGCCTGTCTATCTGTGTTACAGGTCGATAATCGAAAAGATAGAAGAAAAAAATGATGGCCCCAAAAAGAGGGTCAGATGCATATACATGACACCGCAGGGAAGGGTCTTTGACGAAGAGATCGCAAAGGAGCTTTCATCAGAGGATGAGCTCATCCTGTTATGCGGGCATTATGAGGGGATAGATGAGAGGGTCCTGGAAGAGATAGTCACGGATAATATATCCATCGGAGACTATGTGCTTACAGGAGGAGAGCTTCCGGCGCTCGTGCTTTTGGATGCCGTTTCAAGACTTGTGCCCGGAGTATTAAGCAATGACATGTCGTCCGAATATGAATCATTTTATGACGGACTGCTTGAATATCCGCAGTATTCAAGACCGGAGATATGGCATGATAAAGCCGTTCCTTCCGTACTATTATCGGGACATCATGAAAATGTAGATAAGTGGAGAAAGGAACAGGCGATATTAAGGACTAAGGAAAGAAGACCGGATCTGTGGGAAAAATACAGGGAAAAATGATTTTTTTTCTTGCATTTGACCGGATCAGATGTTATAGTATTGTAGTTGCAGACGAAGCGGATTCTGCAGCAGTTATAGTAAGAGAGACGGTCCGCTGTTCAGCAGATGATCAAGAACGTCCGATAATGAAGGAGGTCGCTATGAACGACATTATTAAAAACATTGAAGCTGAACAGCTTAAGGAAAGTGTTCCTGAGTTCAGTGTAGGCGATACCGTAAGGGTACACGCAAAGATCAAGGAAGGTAACCGTGAGAGGATCCAGGTATTCGAGGGCACAGTGCTTAAGAGACAGGGAGGCTCAAGCAGGGAGACCTTTACCGTAAGAAAGAGCTCCAACGGAGTAGGCGTTGAAAAGACTTGGCCGCTGCATTCACCCAATGTTGACAAGATTGAGGTTGTTAAGCGCGGTAAGGTCAGAAGAGCCAAATTATTCTACTTAAGAGACAGAGTAGGTAAGAGAGCAAAGGTTAAAGAACGGGTTAAGTAGTATCTGTTTTAGAAACCTGTCATAGCGTAGGTTATAAGGCGACTTTCAGATCGAAAGCCGCCTTTTATCTTAAACAGATCCGGATCATGTAAAAGATGGGAGTGCATTATGAAAGAACTGAACGAGGCAAGAAAGAACATCAACAATATTGACAGGGAAATGGCAAAGCTGTTTGAGGAGAGGATGCTTTTAAGCAGGGATATCGCCGATTATAAAAAAGCCCACGGTCTGTCGGTAAAGGACCGGGCCAGGGAAGAGGAGATGATCGCTAAAAACAGGAACCTGATCGAAAACAAAGCTGTAGAGGGTTACTATGTGGATTTTCTCAAAAACATCATCTCTCTCTCCTGCGCATACCAGTCAAAGCTTTTAGACGGACTAAAGGTATCCTACAGCGGAGTCGAGGGAGCTTTTTCACATATAGCAGCAAAGAGACTGTTTCCGGATGCGGAGTATATTCCCTGTCCCGATTTTACAAAAGCATACAGAATGGTCGAGAACGGTGAGACGGACTGCTGTGTGCTGCCTATTGAGAACAGCTTTGCAGGTGACGTGGGAACGGTAATGGATCTTATGTTTTCGGGAGATCTGTATGTCAATCAGGTAATAGATGTTGATATCGTTCAGAATCTGATAGCCTGCGAGGGTGCCACGACGGATTCCGTCAAAAAGGTGCTGAGTCATCCGCAGGCGCTTGAGCAGAGCGACGAGTTTATAAGCAAGCACGGTTATGAAAGCGTGGCATATTCCAATACCGCACTTGCCGCCAAATATGTAAAAGAACAGAACGATCCGACGATCGCCGCGATAGCATCGGCAGAGACAGCGAAGCTCTTTTCTTTAAACATCCTTGAAAGCCATATAAATACGAGCAGGAACAATACCACGAGATTTGCAGCATTTTCAAGATCCCAGAACAAACCCGTGATATCGGGAAAGCGGGATAACGAGCATTTCATCCTTGTATATACGGTAAGAAATGAAGCGGGAGCACTGGCTCAGACCCTTAATATCATAGGTGCACACGGATTCAACATGAGGAGCCTTCGAAGCAGGCCCATGAAGGATCTTCTCTGGAACTATTATTTTTACGTGGAGGCTGAGGGAAACATCAATACTCCAAACGGTAAGGATATGTTAAGGGAACTCTCGGCAATATGCGCCAAATTAAGGCTTGTCGGTTCATATCTTGACAATCAGGAGCTGTGATCAATTATGAAGATACTTGTATTAAACGGTCCGAACATAAATATGCTTGGCATCAGGGAGCCTGAGATATACGGACATGACGATTATAAAAGCCTGATAAGGATGATAGAAGAGCACTGCAAAGAAAGCGGCATCTCAGTTGAATGTTATCAGTCAAACCACGAGGGAGATCTCATCGATAAGATCCAGCAGGCGTATTTTGACGGGGTTGACGGCATAGTCATAAACCCCGGAGGATATACGCATACCTCGATAGCATTAATGGATGCCTTAAAGGCAGTAAAGATACCGGCCGTGGAGGTCCATATCTCAAAGCTTGATGACAGGGAGGATTTCAGGCAGGTAAGCTATGTGGAGATGGCAGTTGAAAAGAGGATCATCGGTGAGGGATTAGAAGGATATCTGCATGCGATAGATCATCTTGTCTCGAAACGTTAACGATCGGAGGAAAGATGCGGATACTTTCCGGCCACATCATTTGGAGATATTGCATATGAAGGTAAGGATAGAACCCTCGGTTTTAAAAGGGAGTATAACTGCTCCGCCGTCAAAGAGCTATGCCCACAGAATGCTGATCTGCGGGGCTCTCTCGGATGGTACGAGCACTATTAAGGGTATATCGGAAAGCGAAGACATGAATGCCACTCTTGACTGTATAAAAGCTTTGGGAGCAGAGACAGTCAGAGAAGGTGATAAAGTACATATAGGAGTAATAAAGCGGACAGATGACAATACCCCCTTTTTTTCCTGCAGGGAGAGTGGATCGACGCTTAGGTTTATGATACCCGTGGCTCTGGCCTTTTACGATCATGCCGTATTTGAGGGAAGTAAGAGGTTAATTGAAAGAGGCATAGGAGTCTATGAGGAAGTATTTGCACATAAGGGGATAACCGTAAATAAGAGTACGGAATCGATTGAAATAAACGGAAGACTTGTGCCGGGAGAGTACAGGGTAAGGGGAGATGTAAGCTCACAGTATATAACGGGTCTTATGATGGCACTTCCTTTACTTGACGCAGACAGCGTGATACATATCACGGGTCATGCCGAGAGCAGACCCTATATCCATATCACGATGGACGTATTAAGACTCTTCGGGATCGATATTGAAGAAATAAACGAAAATGAATATCATATAAGGGGCCGGAAACGTTTCGCTGATACAAGTGTAAGGGCTGAGGGTGACTGGTCGAATGCCGCTTTTTTATATGCGCTTAAATATCTTGGAAACGATATTGACATAAAGGGTCTTAACGGCTCAAGCAGACAGGGGGACAGAGCATGTCTCTCCATATTTGAAGCACTGGATTCGGGAAACCTTAAGGTTGATCTGTCTGACTGTCCGGATCTTGGTCCGGTGATGTTTGCCTATGCGGCACTGAAGTCAGGCGGAGTATTTACGGGTACAAGGAGACTGAGGATCAAGGAAAGCGACCGTGTCCTGTGCATGCAGGAGGAGCTTTCAAAATTTGGGATAAAAACGGAGATCACGGAGAACACGTTTACGGTGATAAAAGGGGAATTAAAGAGGCCCAAAGCGGAGCTTTCATCCCATAATGATCACAGGATAGCAATGGCTTTAAGTGTCATTGCAAGCGTGACCGGAGGAACTATAGACGGAAGCGAAGCGGTAAGGAAGAGTTATCCTGATTTTTACGATGTTATGAGAAAGCTTGGAATGGAGGTTTTTGATGAAACCACTTAGTGACAGCCGGATACTGATAGTGGGACTCGGACTGATGGGAGGAAGCTATGCCTATGCCCTGACGGCTAAGGGTCTTGAGGTCGGTGCGATATCAAGAAAGCAGTCCACTATAGACTATGCCCTGAAAGAGGGAATGATACGTCACGGATCCACAGAGGTTACAAAGGAATATGTCGAAAAATTTGATATAATAGTATTTGCGTTATATCCTCATATTTTCATTGAATGGATCGAAAAATACCAGGATTACTTTAAAAAGGGAGCGATCCTTACCGATGTCACGGGTGTAAAAGGCTCGGTGGTATATAAGATCCAGGGGATGCTTCGGGATGATGTTGAATTCATAGGAGCCCATCCAATGGCAGGCCGTGAGAAAAGCGGAGTGGAATATGCGACCGCGGATATCTTTAAGGGTGCCAATTATATCGTTACTCCGACGGAAAAGAATACCGAAGAAGGAATAGAGATCTGTAAGGATCTGGGGAGACTCTTGGGATGCGAGAGGATAAAGACCCTGACACCCAAAGAGCATGACGAGATGATCGGTTTTCTGTCGCAGCTTACGCACTGCATAGCGGTATCACTGATGGTCTGTAAGGACTGTGAAGATCTGGCCGATTATACCGGGGATTCCTTCAGGGATCTTACCAGGATAGCAAATATCAATGATGAGATGTGGAGCGAACTGTTTATCCTTAACAAGGAAGAGCTGCTTGCACAGATGGATCTGTTTATGGACAGGTTCAGTAAGCTTAAGGACTATATAGAAAATGAAGATGTTTCCGGCATGAGAGAGATGATGAAGCTCTCAACAGAGCGCCGGGAAAGATTTGGATGATCAGACTGACTACTAGGAGAACATGAGATGGAGTTTAAGAGAAGACTTCCGGTCACAACCGAGGTAAAGGCAATGTATCCGTTATCGGAGGAGCTTGCTGCCAAGAAAGCTGCCAATGATGAGGAGATAAGACGGGTATTTACGGGAATAGACAACAGGCTGTTGTTGGTGATAGGACCGTGCTCTGCCGACAGAGAGGATTCGGTGCTTGAATACCTTTCAAGACTTAAGTATCTAAGCGACAGGGTAAAGGATAAGATCCTCATCATCCCGAGAATATATACAAACAAGCCCAGGACCACCGGTGAGGGATACAAGGGAATGCTGCATCAGCCCGATCCCAATCAGAGACCGGACATGTTAAGAGGGATAATTGCGATCAGAAAGCTGCATATAAGGGCGATAGAGCAGACCGGTTTTTCCTGTGCAGACGAGATGCTCTATCCCGAAAACCATAATTATCTCGATGACGTGCTTTCCTATGTCGCAGTCGGGGCAAGATCGGTAGAGGATCAGCAGCACAGACTGACGGCAAGCGGACTTGATATCCCCGTTGGTATGAAGAACCCTACCAGTGGTGATATAAACGTCATGATGAATTCCATTTTTGCTGCCCAGCATCCGCATACCTTTGTCTACACGGGATGGGAAGTCCATACGCTCGGAAACCCTCTTGCCCACGCGATACTCAGGGGCTCGGTAGACAAATACGGAAAGAATATCCCCAACTATCATTATGAGGATCTGATGCTTCTTAAGGAGGCATATGAAAAGGGCGGCTTCTCAAATCCCGCTGTCATTGTTGATACCAATCACAACAATTCGGGAAAAAGATATGACGAACAGCCGAGGATCGCAAAGGAAGTGCTGCACAGCACCAGACACTCGGATGAGATAAACAGGATGGTCAAGGGACTGATGATAGAATCCTACCTGCTTGACGGCTGTCAGAAGCCTGACGGCGGCGTATACGGAAGATCGATAACCGATCCCTGTCTCGGATGGGAGAAGACCGAGAAGCTTGTTTTGGAGATAGCTGACTTAAGATAAGGATACCGTAATGTTCCAGATAAAGAAGAAAGACCGAAACAGCCTGACCTTCAGGCGGCGGGAAAGAAGAAAGATAAAGATGAGCACCATCTATGAGATCGCATTCTGGATCACCGGTATCGTTGCGGCCATTTTTATCGGGGTGACCGTTGTATATCTATTCGGCCTCAGGACGTCAATGGTGGGAAGCTCAATGGAACCCGTACTGGTAAACGGCCAGGGCGTTCTCCTTGACAGGCTGTCCTATCAGTTCAAGTCCCCTAAAAGGGGGGATGTGATCGCATTTTATCCAAACGGAAACAAAAAATCCCATCTCTATATTAAGCGTGTCATAGGGCTGCCGGGGGAAGAGATACTCATAAAAGATTATTATGTGTACATAAACGGTGCCAGATACTTTATGGACAAGGCTGATTA
>JAILPG010000305.1 GCA_024699595.1 Lachnospiraceae bacterium
GAACAGCAGGATCGCCGAGCTAAAAGCAAGGCTTGCATCCGTCTATCCGATGCAGTACACGCCCGAAGAGAACATGATGCTTAACGATATCTCAAATACTATGGAGGATATCACAAGGAACTGGACACAGGCAAAGACCAACATGAACACCTATGAACAGGGTGTGCTGACGGCGGGACAAAAGGATGCACTCAACGATCAGGTGGATATAGCAAGGGATAACGAGGAATACCAGAGAGAAAATCTGATAAAGGCACAGGCCGGGATCGATGCGACCTTTGACGGCATAGTCACCGCCTGTGATGTCAAGGAGGGTTCTGTTGTCACCAAGGGAACGCCTTTGTTTACGATAGTGTCACGATCGGATCTTAAGGTCACTGTGATGTTGTCAAAATATGATGTGGTAAACGTAAAGGAAGGCCAGCGTGCCGAGATAGATGTGGCAGGCACCAGATATGTAGGCCACGTATCAAAGATAAGCCAGATAGCCACAACGGATTCATCGGATAAGAGTAAGGTAGCCGTCGATGTGAAGATCGAGGGCGGAAAGGATTTGATACTCGGGCTCGAGGCTGATGTTACGATATACACCGATGAGAAAAAAGACGTCATGACAATACCTTATGCGGCTTTTTACAGTGACGACGACGGGGATTACTGCTACGTGATAAATAACGGCAAGATAGAAAAGAGATATTTTGAGGCCGGTATCGTCACGAATGATTCCGTTGAGATCATAAAGGGTCTTAAAGAAGGGGAATCAGTGATAACAGATGCGATCACCGATGACAGGATAGGGGAAAAAGCTGTTGAAGCCGTTTATTGAATTCAGAAATGTTGAGAGAAAATACATACTCGGCGATAATGTCTTCTACGCATTAAAAGACGTAAATCTGTCCATTTACGAAGGCGAGATGGTCGTGATCTTAGGCCCCTCTGGCGCAGGAAAGAGTACGCTTCTAAATCTTCTTGGCGGGATGGATTCGCCCACCGGCGGAAGCATCCTTGTAAACGATCATGATATTTCCAAATTTAAAGATGATGAACTGACAGCCTACAGGGCATGGAATGTCGGAGTCGTATTCCAGTTCTACAATCTGGTACCGACGCTTACGGCTTATGAGAATGTTGCTCTCATGAAGGATGTCAGGAAAAACGTAAAGAAAGGCTCTGTCTGGGAAAAAGACAATAAAGGGCTTGAGATACTGGATCCGAAAAAGGCCCTTGAATCCGTCGGACTCAAGGACCACATGCATCAGTTCCCTTCCCAGATGTCAGGCGGTGAACAGCAGAGGACCTCGATCGCAAGGGCACTTTGCAAGAATCCAAAGCTATTGCTGTGCGATGAACCCACAGGAGCCCTTGATACGGATACGGGAAAGGAAGTGCTAAAGCTTCTTCAGAACGTTTCAAAGGAGCAGAAACACACGGTTGTTATGGTTACCCACAATTCGAGCTTTGCGGATATAGCAGACCGTGTGATAAGGGTAAAAAACGGTACAGTAAGCTCAGTGATCACCAACGACGAGCCGAAGAGTGCAGATGAGGTGAGCTGGTAATGTTACTCAGGAAAATGTGGAGGGACCTAAAAAAAAGCAAGGTCCAGTTCATTTCCATATTTCTGATGTCCTTACTCGGAGTATATGTGTTTGCGGGGCTCGATTCCGAAGTGAGCGGCATGAACACCTATGAGGGCCTGTATTATGAAAGCTGCAACCTTGCGGATATCTGGGGACAGGGCATAGCCTTTAAGAGCAGGGATCTTGACAAGGTAAGATTCCTTGATGACGTGGAGGATGCAGCACTCAGATACCGTGTGGACGGAAAGGCCGAGCTTAAAGAAGAGCATGACCTTTTCATGCTCTTTATTGATGATGATAGTATCTCGAAGATGCGTCTGGTGGAAGGTATTCCTTATACGAGCGGAGCCTCCGGAGTCTGGGTTGACTGCCTGTTCATGGAAAAACAGGGATTGAAGGTCGGCGACAAGCTCATGATGAAGATAAACGGTCTTTCCTTTGAGCAGGAGATAAAGGGCTCTGTATATCATCCGGAGTTTATATACTACGTAAAAGATATCGCAGCCCTTATGCCGGATTACGGTGAATACGGGTTTGCGGTGATGGATACCAAGGTCTATCCGGCTGCAGATTTTTACTATAATCAGATGATAGTAAAGATTAAGGGAACGGATAATAAGGACGGTCTTTCCGATGATGAAAAGAACAGCGTAAACCGTGTAAAAAACGAAATAAAATATGTGCTTGATTCGGACGGTATCATACTGACGGACAGGGATTCGGACATGAGCTATCAGACTTTCAGGGCAGAGATCGAACAGCATGCTTCGATGGTATATGTTTTTCCAACTATATTTCTTGCGATAGCGATCCTCGGTATCATCACCACGATGACAAGACTTACGAACAAACAGCGTGTGCAGATCGGAACTCTCAAAGCCCTTGGGTTCAGCAAGAGGACCATAACTATACACTATGTTTCCTATGCTTTTTTCTTAAGCCTTGTCGGCGGGATCATCGGCGCGGTCACAGGCTATTATTCCATAGCAAAATATTTTATATCCATGATGGAAACAACCTATGTTGTGCCGGGACTTGATACTGTATTTTCTCTAAGGACCGTATTTTCTATAATTGTTTCCGTGCTTATATCATCGATAGCAAGCGTTCTCGCCTGCAGAAAAGAGCTTGATCCTGCACCTGCCGAAACCCTGCGGCCTGCCTCACCAAAACATCTTAAGCACAGCCTGATAGAAAAGAGCAGACTGTGGATGCATCTCGGCTTTTCCACCCAGTGGAATCTCAGGGATATACTAAGAAACAAGATCAGAACGTTAATGGGCATCATCGGGGTGCTTGGATGTTCGATGCTCATATTTGCGGCAGCTGCCAGTCTTGATACCGTGGAATTCATGACAAAATGGATGTACGGTGAGTTAAATACTTCACGTTATTCGATCATTATGAATACAGGTATCCCCTATCAGACAACGGTTGAATATGCAAAAAAATACAAGGGACAGATGGTGGAGGTCCTTGGATGCGAGTTTGAGGTGAAGGGTCTTAAGAAATCAGGAAACCTGACTGTCTATGATGCGGGTAATTACCTGCACTATCAGGATGAAAAGCTTAACAGGATGCATCTTAAGGAAGAGGGCATATCGATGAGCTGGAAGATGGCATCTGTCCTTTCGCTGCATGAAGGTGATATCTTCAAATGGCATATCATCGGTGATGATAAGTGGCATATGGCAAGAGTGGCCACCATCTACAGAAATCCCGCAACTCAGGGTATCACCATGACAAGAAAGATGTTTGAGGGATATGATCAGAAATTCGTTCCCCAGACTATATATACTAACGTAGATGCCAAAAACGACCTGAAGGATGATGATAACATTGCGGGTGTACAGGGACTTAATGAG
>JAILPG010000312.1 GCA_024699595.1 Lachnospiraceae bacterium
GTAATGGAGCTTTATTATCGCATTCACATGATGAAGACCGATGCTGCCGTGACCGTAATTTCTTTCATTCATCGGAGCAAATCCGGTATCGTTCATCCTTTTTACCGTCTCTTCATCTATGCCGCAGCCGTTATCCTTTACACGTATGAAAAAAGATCCTGCAGTCTTTCCGTCTGAGGCATCGCCTCCATGTCCCGCAGTATCAGACAGAAGCTCCGTTTCAGCGCTTATGAGTATCTGCCCGTTATCTTTTTCCTCAAATCCGTGTACGATCGAATTTTCTACCGCAGGCTGCAGTATGAGCTTCGGAACGGATACGTCCTTAAGCCCCTCTTCTATATCCACAAGCATCTCAAATTTGTCGTCAAATCTTATCTTCTGGATATTCACGTAATCCTCTATCAGTGTCAGCTCATCCGACAGCTTTATCATCTGCTGTCTGGAAATGCTGCTTCGCAAGATGCCGGATAAGCCTGAAGAGATCGTAGTCACCTCCGGTACCCCGTATTCCTTGCCCATCCATTTGAGCGTATCCAGGGCATTATACAGAAAATGCGGGTTAAGCTGTGCCTGCATCATCTTGATGTTGGCATTTCCAAGCTCTCTCTCTCGCTCTAAAAGACGGTCCGTGTTTTCTGAAAGTCTCTGTGCCATCAGATTCACGTTTCGCGAAAGGCTCCCAAGCTCATCTCCTCCGATCTCATCCTCGGATATACAGGCAGAATAATCCCCGTCCTTGATCTTTGAAATGGAATCGGTGATCCTTTCGATGGGCGCATAGAATCTCTTACTGAACCTCCTCGACAGGAAAAGGCAGATAATGAGGCTTACAGCCGTAGCAAGGATAGCAAAGATGAGAAGGGTCCTTCTTAACCTGTTCTGCTCTATGACAGACTGTCTGTAGAAATAATGAAGCTTCGTATAGCCGTCATAGATATGGTAGTATCTGTATCTGTCAGACTCTCCCCTTATAAGCTCCTTACCATCCCTTATAAGCTCACCTTCCGCTCGTAAAAATTCCCTGTCTGATGCGGTATGTGCCGATGAGTATACAGGCTTTCTGAAGTCATCAAGGATATGAAGGACACCAAACTCCGCAGGATATATCTCCCCAAGCACACGGTCAAAATCCGCAGAATAGACCGAGGCCACAGCATATCCGATGACATCCCCGTTTTCGTCCAAAACAGCCTTTGCGATATTTAAAAAGCTTTCCTTATCGGTCCCCTTATATATGTTTGCATTTCTTACGATGAAATCATCCGGAGTACGCTTTGCCTCAAACAATACACCCCAGTTTAAGGAGAGCTTCTCCCTTACATGCACGCCGTCTCCGGTAAAAAAAAGCCGTTCTCCTTCTGCCGAATACAGACCCATGTCCGCACGGTCGCCGTATTTTTGCAAAAGGACATGATTCTCCCGGTACAGAGACGGGCTGTCTTCTTCGATCTCTTTTTTTAACAGGGACAGACAGGCCGGATTTGCCGACATCTCCAAAAGCCCTCCGCATATATCATCAAAGCTTACGGCTGTCGTATCCTTTGCAAGCTTAAGCGTATCGAGTGCTTCCTTTTTGAGCATCGCATTATTGTAGAAGCCGAATATCTGGGTCACAAAGAAAAAATAGACGATAAGCGGAGTTATGGCCGCGATCAGCATGCCGGCGAATATTTTTTTGTTATAAGAAAGGCTGTCCCAGAATTTCATAGATCAGAGTCAGATCTTCCCTCCCTTTGAGCCTGAAAGGCTTGCGGAATTTAAGATATTCGTGTCAAAGGTAAAGGTCAGGCTCTCCTCGGTGCGTTCTCTCTTAAGCGCAAGATCGATCATGCGGTTAAGAAGCTCCCTGTAGGATACTCCGACGGCTTCCCACAGATAAAAGGCAAGCGATCCCGGTATAGTGTTGATCTCATTAAAATACAGGCTTCCGTCATCCTCATCTATCATAAAGTCGATCCTTGATACACCGTTGCAGCTTAAGGCCTTAAACGCCTTAACCGCCATTTCCCGGATCTCCTCTCTCTTTTCTCTTGTTATCTCGGCAGGTATCATCCTCGATACACTGGCCATGCCTTTGGAATTTCCTTTCTTGGAACCGCTCACATACTTGTCTTCATAGCTTAAGATATCCTTGGAGCGAAGCGGCTCTTCACACTCCGATGCCTCCGCCTCATTTTCATCACCAAGTACCGAGCAGTTGATCTCGCGCAGATTGGTGATCGCATGCTCTACAAGCACTTTTGTGGCATATCTGAATGCATCGTCGATTGCTGCTGCAAGTGAGGTCCTGTCCTTTGCGACCCCGATACCGACGCTCGATCCCAGATTAACAGGCTTTACTATCACCGGATATCCGAACGTCTTCTCGATCTCATCCATCATCCCGTCCATTTCGGAATAATCCGAAAGAGTGAACAGTCTTGCGTCAAGCACGGGAACTCCGGCCTTTACAAGGATCTGCTTCATGATATATTTATCCATTCCGACTGCTGAGGCGGTAACATCACAGCCCACAAAGGGGATCCCGATCGTCTTGAAATATCCCTGCAGCGCACCGTCTTCAACATTGGTCCCGTGTACGACCGGAAATACCACGTCTATATCGATCGATGTATTCTTGCGAAGCATCTTGGGCGGGTATGATACAAGACTTACCCTGTCTTTGTCATTTACCATGATGACACGCTCCGAGCGCGAAAGCAGGCCGTCTATATCCTTATAGGATTCTATCTCGCCTATGTCCTGCCCGATATACATTTCATTCTTTTTGGTCAGATAAACGGGGATCACATCGTATTTTTCCGTATCCATGGCGTGCAGTGCCTGTATGCCCGAAATAACGGACACTTCATGTTCGACGCTTTTTCCTCCAAACATCATCGCAACTTTAGTTTTCATGTAATTATCTCCTCACCTTGATTATTTTATATGGCTCCTAAGACACTCCTTTTAAACAGCTCATCAGCCAGTCTGATGAAATATGTATTTTATCAGTATTGGCTCAGTAGTTGTCCGGCAGATCATTCTCAAGCAGAATATATTTGTGCCCTTCCCCCTTTATCGCATATGCATGGGAAAGCGCTTCCTCTATCGTATCAAAGGTCTTTATCCGATCCTCTGAAAATCCCGAATCCAGGGCGCCCATCTTTATCGGGAGCACGCGGTTCTTTCCTACCAGGATGATGTGATCGCAGCAGTCAGCCGCATAGGTTCCGAACTTGTAGTTATACTCCTCTTCCTCATCTCCAAGCTCTACCATACCCGGAGTGATCAGTATCTTAATGCCGTCAAACATCGCAAGAGTCTCCACTGCAGCCTTGGAGCCGACGGGATTTGAATTATAGGCATCATCTATTATCGTTACATCCCCGTGATCCTTCATCTCCATTCTGTGTTCGACGCTTTGAAGCCTTCTTATGGGGATCTTAAGATCCTTAAGAGGAATACCCATCGCATGGGCGACGGCAATGGCACCCACCACGTTTATGACATTGTGTTCGCCGATAAGCCTCATCGTAAAGCGCTCGCTCTCACCCGAGGGCGCAGTTACCGTAAAGGCAGTTCCAAGCTGGGAGAGCGAAATATCGCTTGCCCGATATCCCTCCGAAGCATTTTCCGCCGAATAGAACACCTTATTGTCATACCCGCCGGCCTTCTCACGGATATAGGTGTTGTCACCGTTTAAAAACAGCATCCCTTTGCCACGGATCGCATCCGCAAGCTCGAACTTGGTCTTCTGGATGTTTTCCATGGTGAAAAAGGTCTCTAAATGCTGAGGGCCGATCGAGGTTATTATTCCGTGATCAGGATGTGCGATATCGCAGACCTCCTTAATGTCCCCTACATGCCTTGCTCCCATCTCGCATATAAATATCTCATGAGACGGCTTTAAATGCTCCCTGACCGTGATCGTAACACCAAGTGGAGTATTGTAGTTACCCGGAGTGATAAGGACATTGTATCTTGTCTCAAGAAGTGTCTTTAAGAAATACTTCATGCTCGTCTTTCCATAGCTTCCGGTGACACCGATCACCTTGAGGTTATCCGCCATGGCAAGCTTTCTTTTCGCATCATTTATATAATGATCGCTGATACCCTTCTCGATGGGATGATTGATGATGTTTGCAAGCATGTTCATAAACTGCTGTGAGAATATCAGTATCATGAACACACCATTAAGGATCCCTGTTCCTCCGTATATAAAAGATATGACGATAACGGCTGCGGAAAGCACAAGGATGGTCACGATCATCCGCTTAACGCGCTTTGTATATACGAGGGGTTTCTTGTTGTTAAGCCTGTGGATCGCCCTGTATACGAAAATGATCATTATAAGTGTCAGATATATGAGGATATCAAGAATAACAGGGCGGAAAAAAAGACGCAGTATGCCAAGGATAAATCCAAAGTCCAAAAGCCACTGCTGTCTTAAGTTTTTCTTCATCCTGTTAAAATGCTCGACGTTTTTGTATCCGTTAAGCTGGAACATATGCATGTTATGTGTCAGGGTTAAGAAAAACGCATATGTGTATAAAGCAAATGCAATTATTGTTCTTATGATCATGTTTCCTACCATTTATGCGGGGTATTATTCTTCCGGCATCATGAATGCCCTGAGGATCCCCTTAAACTGTGCAGGCTTCTCAAGAAATGAATAATGCCCGCAGCCCTCGAGCACGCAGAGCCCCGCGTTCTCAATCAGCTCATCCATTTTATGAGCATCCGATATCGGTGTAGCCGTATCCTTATCTCCCCATACAAGGAGAGTATCCTGTTTAATATTGGGAAGCAGCGCAGTAAGATCCTCATTTACGGACATGACAAGGCACTGCCTCATCACCGGTGAGGCATTTTTATAATCCGCGGATCCCTGTCTGTTCCTCCAGTCATCCACAAGCTCGGGAAAAAGCGCATAGATGAGCTTAACGGCAAATACCTTTTTAAGGATCTTATACTGTCTTATCTTAAACTTTTGAAGGAGTGTTTTTTGCGGCAATATACCGGCGCTGTCAATGAGTACGATCTTTTCGATCTCAAAGGGGAGGTCCTTTCTCGATGCAAGCTTGATTATTATCCTGCCGCCGTAGGAATGTCCTATAAGCGTGGCTTTTTTTATGGAAAGCTTTTCCATAAAGCTTATGAAAAAATCAGTAAAAGCATCAACATTCCAGCCTTCCTTGGGCTCATCGCTGTCACCAAAGCCCGGAAGATCGAGCTGTATGAACCGGTATCCGTCATTTATACAGGAAGCCACCGAGTCATAGACAGAAAGAGCCGTTCCCCAGCCCTGCAGCATTACGGCAACCCTGTCTCCGCTTCCCGATTCTTTATAGTTTATTTTGTAACCGTTAACTGTAATATTCATGATATCGATTATACTACAAAAATCACAAAAATGGACCCCCGTCCCGGGGGTCCACACGCAAGGTCCATTTTTTATTTTCCGGTTATCGCTCTTCTTACCGAACCCTTGGGGTCTGCGATAAGAAGTCTTACGATCCAGACAACAAGGCCAAGGGCAACGACCGAAAGGCCAAGGAATGTATCATTTAACATATCCTCCAGGGCCGGGGTAAAATATTCCGCCCCAAGCTCTGCGTATTCAAACAGGGCATCCACAAGCCACATTATGGAAGCTCCCCAGTAAAGGAAGCACAGGGTGCCGAGCCTCATGCTGTCATCCTTTCTGTTATACCATTTAACCGTTGCGATCACGGCCGCAAATACCGTTATTAAAAGTGTCATATAATTTTCTCTTTCCTGTAACCGGGTTTTAAGCCCGACATTTATACAGTATCATCTGTTTACTTATCTGCCTTCTCTGCCGCTTCTTTGGCCGGACGCCTTATGATCGCATCGGCAGCCATACATACGCCGAACCATACACCCGTGATCAGTACTGCCATGCAGACTCCCACGGTCGCCATTTCATGAAGCATCACCGCCCTTTCGGCAGGATCGCTCATCGCAGTCAGGAAAGGAAAATAGGGTACCACCTCTCCATGCCATATATGCTCAAATGCAAGCAGGATCACACCTCCCCAGAGCATGCCGGTAAGCCATCCGAGCTTTTTTGAAAGGGGAACGCGCTCCTCCTTTACGGAAACATCCGCATTCTTTTCTTCAGAAACCGTAACGGTCTTTTTTTCCTCAGCTTTTTTAACAGCCGTAACTACCAATGCTTCCGCAGCGGGAACCAAAAAACATGCCATATCTGTTACCTCCTAATTACTTCACTGATCTTTCTTTTGGGGGATCAATTAAAAAAAGTTTATCATAAACTCATCTGATGTGCTACAAAAGATCTGTCGTATTTTCTGTAAAAATCTATCCATAAAACAGAAAAAACCGGATCCGCCGTTAATAGACGATCTGGTCTCTTCCGCTGTTCTTTCCTCTGTAAAGATTTTCGTCCGCACACTTGATCGTATTGTCAAAGCTTCCCGAAAAATCATATTCAGACAGTCCAAACGTCATCGTTATCTTTATCTCATTATTTCCGACCTTTATCACGGCAGTCTTGATGGCATGTCTGAGACGGGACAGTGCTATGCTTGCCTGATCTCCGTTACAGCTCGGAAAGACTATCAGGAATTCCTCTCCGCCCCATCTTGCTATGAAAGTATCATTTCTGAGAGTGTCTGTCATGATGCCCGCAAGAGCCTTTAATACTTCGTCTCCCACATCATGCCCGTAATTATCGTTAACCTTCTTGAAGAAATCTATATCGGCTATCGCAACGCTCACAGAATCCCCGGTATTCGTCTCCTCGATCTCCGCAAGGTATTCCTCCGCTCTTCTCCTGTTGTAAAGACCGGTAAGACGGTCTGTATTTGCTTCCTTCTGCAGCCTGTAGTTATACTTTACAAGCTTACTCTCCTCTGCCTGTTTTTCCTTGCTGAAGGTATAGGAAATATAGATGATAGCTATGAAAACAGCAGAAATATTGGTTACCTGCAGCATTTTATCGGTAAGCCATGACACCTCGTCGACCGGTTTTGTGCCGCCGAACATAAAGATCACGACAAACCTCGACAAAAGGACGAGCGCTGACAGGATTATCTTATACCTGAACTTTTCGTTGGAACCAAAGAACACCATCATGAGCACTAAGATGATATAGTTCTGCATTCCGGCAGACCAGCCGAGGATAGGGATCATAAAGAGCGACCAGCTGAACACATATATAAGGAAAAGCCACAGCACGATCCTTGTCCGCGAATAATACGTATCCGCAAACAGTACTATAAGTGCCGCAAAAAACAGGCATATCCCCATTGTGTTATGCTGAAAGATCGTAAGTCCCGCATACAGAAGATCCAGGATGAAAGCAGCAAATATAACCAGATACAGTACCCTGATCGCGACAATTACTTTCTTTGATTCGTTTTCGAACTTTATGTCCTTGTTGATAAGATCTATGAGCTTCATATGCCTGAATTCCGTTTTTTTGCATGCTCCGCACTTTAAACGGGCTAAAGCCTTTTACGGCATAAGAGCAATGCATAAAAAACAATGACTTAAAATATCCGAATAAAAATATACTAAAAAATCATAAAAAATTCAACTAAAAAACATTCCGTCCAAATGATCTTTTGTCCTTAACCGAAATACTTAAATGCAAGCATCGTGATATCATCAAACTGCGGAGCATCGCCGACAAATGTGTCCACGCTCTTCTTGACGTTCTGAAGAAGTGTCCTGGTATCGGCATCAGGCTGTTCATTAAGGGCGTTAAGCATCCTGTCCGTTCCATACAGTTCGTTATGTTTATTGGTAGCCTCCGGCACACCGTCGGTATATACATAGATACAGTCACCCGGGTAGATCTCAAAGTCATGCTCCATATAGGTCATTCCCTCCATGGTGGCTACTGCCGGCGAGTGCTTATACTGCACCAGCTCAAACCGGGAACCCGCCCTGCAGATGGTCGGATGCTCATGTCCGGCATTTGCAGCGGTACCAACTCCGGTCTTAACATTTATGATCGCAAGCCATACAGTGACAAACAGGCCTGCCTCATTGCCCTCGCAGAGCTGGTCGTTTACCTTTTCAAGGATAGCCGCGGGCGACATATCCTCTTTTCCTCCGCTGTGGTGATTCTTTATAAGAGTCTTTGTGATCACCATGAACAGGGCCGCCGGAACGCCCTTGCCCGAAACATCGGCCATTACGAGAGCCAGATGATCGTGATCTATAAAGAAGAAATCATAGAAGTCACCGCCGACTTCCTTGGCGGGATCCATGGTCGCATAAATGTCAAATTCCTTACGTTCGGGGAAAGCAGGGAATATGCTTGGAAGCATGTCCGCCTGTATCTGGGTGGCAACGGAAAGCTCCGCTCCTATCCTCTCCTTCTCGGCAGTCACTTCCCTGATATGCTCCACATATTTCTTCAGATCGTCCTGCATCACGTTGAAGCGCTCTGCAAGCTGGCCTACCTCATCTCCGGTATCCACTGATATCTTCTGGTCAAAATGTCCTTCACCTATGCCCCTGACACCGAGTGCCAACTTCTGTATAGGACGTGTGATGGTTCCTGCAACTGCAAAGGATGCAAGTATGACTATGATACCGACGATCGAAAAATATAGCATTACAAGCTTGTTGAGAGAAAAGATCCTTTCCTTCATCCGGCTTTGGGATTCTTCGGTAAGGCTGTCGCTCTGAGCCTTTGCTTCCCTTGCGGGCGCAGATACTTCATCCGTTTCTATGCTGGCACAGAAGATCCATCTGGTCTCGGACATCCTCGCATAGGCCACATAGCTGTTCTTATCTTCATATATGGTCTCTGCTATGCCCTCGTCAGACTTACTGATGGCATCGAGGAAATCATTGTCGGAAAAATGATGAGTGACATCGGCATCAAAACCTTCATCATCCATATCGACATGAGCCACGAAATCTGATTCCTGGGTCTCGTAATCCGGAACCAGGATAAAGCAGTCTCCGGTCTCTCCGATCTTTAAGCTCATCACTTCCTCGATCATGCTGGTAAGCATCATATCCGAAGCAACGACACCGGCAGGTCTTCCATATTTGTCATTAAAGGTCATGGCTGCTGTGATACAGGTGTTTCCGTAGGAATCAAGATAGGTCGGAAGCCATATGAGCTGACCCGGGGATTCCATCGCAGCCTTGTACCATCCTCTTTCCCTCGGGTCGTAATCCTCATTATAGGCGTTTGATCTGGAATATCTGTAGGATATTCCGCTCTTTGTCCCTATATAGATATTGTCAAGCGTCTCTCTGCTTTCAAGGAACGGGGCGAACATATACTCACAGTTTGAGAGTATGCTCACTTCTTTTTTGATGGCCTCGGTCTCCTTGACTCCCTTTACAAGGAAATACTTCTGACAGGCCACTCCTGCCTCGGTCTGATCCGGACGCGGCATAGCCTTTCCTTGGAAATTGTCACTGTTTTCATACAGACTCTGGGTATAGGCAGCTGCCTCACAGACTACCTTATTAACCTCATAAAGCTCACCGTTTGCCACCTCTGCCTGTTTCTGCACAAGCTTTGTAAGATAATCCTCAGCCTGTGACAGCAGCGATTCCTTGGCTACTCCGGAGGAATTAAGACCTACGGCTATATTGGTCTGCTGGAACTGATCCATCATCGAATTGATTATGTAATACGATGCCCCGAAGATCACAAGAAGCGATCCCAGTGACATGATCATGATGACCATCAGTATCTTAATGCTTATCTTCGTATTCTTAAACATACATAATCCTCCGTGGCCAAAACCGATAAGTAAATGCGGTCAGGCAAACGTTATCTGCGAAAAAGCAGACGTCAGAATATCCTCGATCATATCTTCATAAACTATGCCGGCTCTTTCGGCTTCCTTAGGCATGAGACTCGCCCTTTTAAGCCCCGGTACGGCATTTATCTCAAGTACATAAGGTGTCATATCCTTTGATACCATGATATCGACTCTCGCATATCCTCTTGCGCCCGTAACTTTATATACCGAAGCAGCAAGCTCTGTAAGTCTGTCTTTCATTTCCTTTGAAAGAGTGCATTCCCTTATGTCATAATTTCCGGTAAATGAAATGATATCGGAACTCTCATCACTTCTGTCAAGATCTACTCCCTCGACCGGGGGAAGCACCACCAGATCATCGTCTTTTTCATAGAGTCCGGCAGTGTAAAAGCCTCCGTCTATGAAGCTCTCGATAAATATCGGATCATCAAAGGCAAACACATTCCTTATCTTTGCAAGATCCTCCCTGCCCCTTATAAGCTCTATCCCAAAGCTCCCGCCCTGTGTAGGGGACTTTGCCACAAACGGATATCCGAACTCTTCATAGGGATAACTGCCATCCCTGTAAGTGTCACTGTCAAGTATATCCCATTTGGGGGTGCTTATCTTATAATGATCAAACAATAGTTTACATAATATCTTGTCATTTATTAACGAAGCAGCCCTCATGCCGCTTCCCGTAAACGGAATGCCTTCATGCTCAAGCATCGCCTGAAATGTGCCGTCGCCGTATCCTTTTCCCTGAACACACAGAAATACAACATCAACATCCTCATCCTTGAGATTCCTTATTATATCCCTTCCGATCTCAGTAAGATATACATCATAACCTCTGCTCTTAAGTGCCTGTGCAATATCCCCTGCGTTCTTTTTTGAAGGTCCTCTCTCCTCCGGGGTGCCTCCGTATACTACGCCAACCCTCATTATAAAATATCCTCCTGTCTGCCGCTTCTTTTGCTCCTGATCCATCCGAATAATATGAACAAAAGCGCCATCACAAAGAAAATGATCGCAAGCAGCCTTATCCCGGACTGGAATCCGATGACTATCACCGCGGCAAACACAAACGGTCCAAGCATTTCCATGATCTTCTTTAAAAATGACAGAACAGATAAAGATCTCCCCTGCCCGAGCCTTTTTACTGCAGGAAGCATTAAGAAGAAATTGTTCTGTACGCCAAATCCCGCACTGTCAGCTGTTCCAAGGAGCGCCGCCCCCGCAAACGGAAGGACGAGTCCTGCTCCGATGCCCGGCAGGAAAAGACTTAAGGATATGGCAAGATTGTAATAGAAATTGACCTTTTTAAGCCTCAGGCCGCCCATTGATGCTATCCTTCTCGAAAGAGCAGGTCCTGCATATACGATCATGATACCGTATAAGAGCTGGGCTCTTCCAACATCCGTTACGCTCCTTCCGATGCTCTCAAAATAGAGCGGCAGATAATAGCTTGTATATGAAGCGGCAATACTTGCCGGTGCTATCATAAATACGAGGAGGGATATCACGGACTGTATTTCGTTTCTTACAGTCTTCTTATCCCTTTTCTCCGTATCCGAGGCCGCGCCGATATCCGTATGCGGCAGCAGAGCATTCTCCATCCTTATTATCATGAGTGATGTTAAAAGGGTTGCAACAGCCGATATCATGAAAACGGTCCTGTAGCCGAAAATATCCGCAAGAATGGACCCGACAGCGGCGCCGCAGTTAATACCTGCGTATATTCCCGCATTAAGAAGAGCAAATCCAAGAAGCTTTTCATTGTCGTTTCTTCCAAACAGAGAAAGATTTCGAAGAGTCATCCAGCAGAAGCCGTATCCAAGACCAACAAGAGCCCTCGCAAAAACAAACATCACCAGATTTACGGAAACGGCAGACATAAAAGTACCGCCCGCCACCATCACAAGTCCCGATATGAACGGAAGCTTCCATCCCTTTTTCTCAAGTATCAGTGTGGTTATGAAAATGGCTGAACAGGTAAGCAGCGTCTCTGCGGACTGCGGAAGACCGGCTGCGGTATTGTCGGAAATGCCCTTTATGGGATTGACAAGCGTCTTTGCCATCGTTGGAATAAAAGCAGCCGAGAGCCTTGATGCAAAATAAAACAGAAAGGCTATCTGCCTGATGTAATAAAGGGATGAGAGCATGCGCCTGTCTTCAGTGATCTTATCGCCTCCCGTTGAGTCGCTTACATTGACCTTCTCCATGTTCCTGACGATCAGCCGAAACATTAAGAGCACCATCTCAACCGAGAAGAACAGCGAGGTAACAAGAACAGTGACCAGATTAAGCACTATCCCCTTTATCTGCGCGGTTATATAGGAAGGATCCACAAAAAAGCAGATCTGATCAGCCTTGCTGAATACATAGGAAAAACGGTTTATCCCCGGCGGATCTTCATCTGGAAGAGGCTGTCCGAGCTTAGTCTTATCGGAGGAATATATGATGATCCCGTTATCATCCGTGGCTGAGATCTCAACTATCACACCTTTACAAAGATCCCCAAGCACACCATCAAGATCCTGTTCTTCGGTCTCTTCGGCTATACTGATTACGTTTCGGATATCTTTGTACTTGCTGTAATTAAAGAGCTGCTGTCTTACGGCGACGATCTCAAAGAAAAATGCCACCTGTATGATGATGAGCACTGCGATCAGCATGGCATTGATATTGGTGCTCTCAAGCTTTCCCTCAATATCAAAAACAGGGCCTTTTGCATAGAAAAAACCCAGTGCGATGCAGGCAAGAATTGTAAGTATCAAAAGAACATCAAAAGGCACCGCCGTATATTCGGCAGGCTCATTGATGTTCAGTACGACCAAAAATGCCGCTACGATTATTATGGTAAGTGAAGATCCTATAAATAGATATAATCTTGTTTTTTTTGAGTTATCCAGTCTGCTGTTCATGCCTTCTTCATATAGACATCAAGCGCCACATGATCGTTGCGGATACCTACTTTAACATCATCCGCAAGGCTTCCCACAACCGACCTTTCAAGCTCGTCCCATGCCTCATCCTTATTTTCACCGTCAAATGATCCATCCTCGACAGAATCGCGATATCTTGACAGGGACCAGTAAACAACATTCATGAAATCCGTGGCTCCGATATCACCGGGCATTCCCATCGCTATCGACGGTGAAGCACAGGCAACAAGCTCAGCGTCAGGCCCGGAGCCCGGCATCAGAAAAGCAAGCTCAAACGCTTCACGGATCTTTCCGGTAATACCCTTTGCAGATTCATTTTTCCCGGATTTTGAGAGTGATATGAGATTCTCCCTCTTCTCAAGATTCATTGCGGTCTCGGTTTCCAAGTGTATAACACAGTCGTCATCCTTATTGATAAACGTCATATTGATATCAATCTCTCCGGTGACGGTCTTTAACATGGCCATGGTATCCTCTGTAAGTAAACGCAGTCTTCTGGTCTGCTTTTCATTAAGGCCCGCAGATACCGCAAAGGACTCAGCCTCATTAAGAACCTCGCTTATATCATCACCGGTACTCACAATTGACAGTTCTCTGGATTTGATCATATCCGTCCTCCAGTCTATTCTATGGTAAGGATATCAGAAAAACCTGTAACCTCAAATATCTCCATTATATCCTCATTAGCGCCTGTAACCTTCATGCTGCCCTGCTTGTTCATTATCTTCTGTGTGGACAGTAATACTCTTAATCCGGCAGATGAAATGTAATCAAGGGACTTAAGATCGAATACAAGCTCCTCGATCCCGTCAAGGCTCTCTCTGAGCTCACTCTCAAGCTCCGGTGCAGTTGTGGTGTCAAGACGTCCCTCAAGAGCAACCGTCATGCTTGTTCCATTTTTTTCTTTGTTGATAGTCATAGCTTTTCCTCCTCTGAAACTGTATCAATACACTTTTTTTATATCTGTATTTACGGTAAACAAAATCATTAGTTTACTACTTACTAATTTAGCAAGCCTTTCTTTCTTAATCAACCCTTTCTTTTCCCCAGAAGAACAGGGCGACCGTTCCGGGACCTGTGTGCGCTCCTATAGTAGTCCCTATATAATTGATCTGGACCTTCCCCTTAAGCTTCGGAAACGTCTGTTCCACGAGCTCTGCCACGGCCTTTGCGTCTTCAACGCAGCCTGACTGCGAGATATAGCACTTCCCGTCATAATCGGTGCCGTTATCGGCGCACTCCTTCATCTTTTCAACGATCCTTGAGATCACTTTCCTCTTGGTTCTGACCTTTTCCCTTACTATCAGCCTTCCCATGTAGTCAACGTTCAAAAGCGGGCAGATGCCGAGTATCCCGCCGATCGTTCCGGCAGTTTTGGATACTCTTCCTCCCTTTACGTAAAAGGTGAGATCTGTTGAAAAGAACCAGTGGTTAAGCCTCAGTCTGTTATTAACGGCAAAGTCATATACCTCGTCAATGCTCTTTCCTTCATCCCTGAGATCGCACAGGGCATCCATTAACAGTCCGAAACCCGATGATGCGGCAAAAGAATCGACTATATATATCTTTCTGTCGGGATATTCGATCGAAAGACTGTCCCTTGCGATATTCGCCGAGTTGATCGATCCCGATATCCCCGATGACAGACAGAGGTGGATTATATCCTTTCCCTCTTTTAAAAACTTTCTGAAATGCTCCTCGTACTCCTCCGAATTGACCTGGCTTGTGGCGGTATCCGCACCCTCCGCCATCATCCTGTAGAAATCCTCAAAGGATATCGTCTGTCCGAGGTCATCATAATGATCGACGCCGTTTAACTGATAATGAAAGTAGATGCACTTCAGATCCCTGCTCTCAAACTGCTCCTTGGGGATATCTGCCGTGGAGCAGCAGCTTATCACATAATCAGCCATTTGTTTCCTCCTGTCTCCTCATTTCTTTACCTGCCGGTTAATATCCTGTAATCTTTCCGCCTCTTTATCCTGCTCTTTGAAAGGATATAAAATTCACAGCCCGCGCGCTTTGCCGCCTCCCCGTCTCTTGACATCCTGTCGCCGATCATGATCAGATCACCGGGTTCATAACCGTGATCCTCCATCAACAGATTAAGTCCCTTTGGATCGGGTTTTAAGACGCCTACTCTCTCATCCGTTGCCGCATAACTGCCCTTTATTCCCTGTATTTTTAATGCTTTTAACTTATCCTCCACCGGATAATCGGAAAAAATGTAGCTTTCTATTCCTTTTTTCGAAAGCTCACCGATAAGATCCGCTGCCTTCTCATCCCTGCAGCTGTATATGATCTCTAAAGGTCTTTCATATATCCACATATCAACCGCGGCCTTAACGGCCTCGGGCTTCATCTTAAGATCCATGGCTGTCCTTGCATACTGTAATGCCGACAGCTCATCAAGGCCCACACAGCCCTTCATCATTCCGTCCGCAGCCTTCTTAAGGGCATCCCCCGTATTTTCCTCATCCTTCCAGGATTCCCTTATCTGTCTGAACTGCTTAACGGCTAAAAGCTCCTTTATCCTGTGCGGACGTATAAGATAATAGGAAACTAACGAAAGCGCCATCTTAATGCGCATGTCCCTCTGATAATACAGGGTGCCGTCAAGATCCCATACAACGGCCTTATGATCATATAAGTGCATTGCAGAGCACACCTTTCGATACTTCTATCATCCACGGATCCACCCATCTGTTTAAGAAAGGGATATCCACAAAGGTCAGTATTATGAGCACCGTAATGAGTACGGCAAGATATATCAGAAGATTCTTTTCCCTGTACAGCTTCTCGGGCTTCTGAACGGCCGAATCCGGCTTAAAGCTTATATACAGATAAAAGCAGAACAGTCCGAAGATAAACGGCATGCCCACCAGGTATTCGATACGGTATTTGATCATGAAGATACCGATGAAGAACGTGGAACAGAGGGCATAGAAAAACGAGGAGATGAGTAATGACTGTTCGGAGTAGAACTTAAAGGATCTCCTGTAGAGTCCTGCCTTCTCGGGATCTCCTATCATCCTGTATTCGGCAAATCTTTTGGTCGCCATCAAGAATGCGCCGGCAAACCAGTATCCTATGAGAACTGAGCTTGGAGGTATGGTCTTTACGGTGATGATGAACCATCCAAGAAGCAGCCTTATCATGTTGTTGATGGATTCGGACAACACGTCAAGATACGGGATATCCTTGGTCCTTATGGGCTTTACATTGTACAGGACACCCATTATGAGAAGCCACAGCTCCGTATACAGGAAATACCTGTTCACAAGCAGAGACAAAGCCACACCGATAATGATACATATCGCGTACTCTGCCATCACAAGCGAAAACTTCATGTTTTCGGATACTACCGGCCTGTTTTTCTTGGTGGGATGGAAACGGTCAAACTCCGCATCCAGCCATTCATTTATAACGTAATTTGCCGATGCTATGAAGCAGGTCGCAAAAAAACCGGCAAAAAGCTTTAACACGGTATCGGCAGAAAACGCGTCATCGCTTAAAAGAAGGCCTATCGCAACTCCCGGCAGGATGAACGCATTCTTGATCCAGTGGTCCGGTCTTGCTATCTTGATATAGTTCTTTAACATCCACAGACCTCCTCGAATTTATTAAGGAAAAAGTCAACATTGGCGGCAATATCGCCTTTAAATACCGATGACCCCATGACGATGACATTGGCTCCCGCAGACAGGAGTATGTCAATATTTTCTCTTGTGATACCACCGTCGACTTCTATGTCGGTATCATATCCGCTCTCATTTAAAAGCTTTCTGAGATCCGAAACCTTGTCTATGCATTTCTGTATGATCGACTGTCCTCCGAAGCCCGGTTCCACAGTCATCACAAGAAACATGTCTGCCAGCCCGAAATAAGGCTTAAGCACGGAAATATCCGTATCCGGCTTTATGGCAAGTCCTGCCTTCATTCCCTTTTCGTGAATGGTATCAAGGGTCTTCCTTACATCACTGCAGGCCTCATAGTGAACAGTCAGGATGTCGGCTCCCGCATCATGGAACTTGTCTATATACCTTGCCGGCTCCTCTATCATAAGATGCACATCGAGGGTGTTTTCCGTGATGCGTCTTACAGATTCAAGGATCGGTATCCCGAAGGAGATGTTTGGCACAAACATTCCGTCCATTACATCAAAGTGTATGTAATCGGCTCTTTCAGTCTTTGAAAGACAACCCTTCAGATCGGCAAAATCAGCCGCAAGTATGGATGGCGATAAAATTAGCATTTCTGGTATCTCCCATGAGCAGACAGTATCTCATTTAATATGGCACAGTAATTATCGTATCTGACCCTGTTTATCTTTCCGCTTTGAACGGCATCCTTTATAAGGCATCCCGGCTCATGTGTATGTGAACAGGGCACAAACCTGCAGTTATCATATCCGTCAAACTCGTGATAGTAGTCCTTAAGCTCCTCTTCGTCCGCATCATATACGTCAAAGGAGGAAAAACCCGGAGTATCCATGATATAGGTGTTTTCAAACAGAGGAAAGATCTCCGAATGTCTTGTCGTATGCTTTCCTCTCTCCGCCTTTTTACTTATCTCTCCGGTTTTCAAAGAAGCATCGGGGATCAGGCAGTTTATAAGCGATGACTTGCCTGTTCCCGAAGGTCCCGCCACGCTCGTTGTCCTGTCTTTCAGGCATTCCTTAAGCTCACCCGTACCGTCGCCCTCTTTTGCGCTTGTAAATATGAGTTTGCAGCCCGAACCGGCATATATATCAGCTATTTCCCGCATACTCCGCTCATCGGCAAGGTCATCCTTGTTGATAACGATCACTACGGGTATATCCTGCTTCTCATACTGTATGATAAGCTTATCAAGCATCACAAAATTCGGATCAGGCTGCTTTATCGCAAACACAATAAGCGCCTGATCTATATTTGCAACATTCGGGCGTATCAGCTCATTCTTTCTGGGGAGAATATCCGTTATATTTCCCGTTTTATCATTTTTATCTATTATGTCTATCCTGCAGTTGTCACCGACAAGAGGCTTTACCCTGTCCTTTCGAAACAGCCCTCTTGCCCTGCACTCATAAATCTCTCCGTTTTTTACCGCCACATAGTAGAATCCGCCGATTCCCTTTATTATACGTCCATCCATCACTGATCCCTTGTGAAGGTTACCGCAACCGGTGATGTGGTGTTCCAGTTGCCGTCAAGCATCTGGTATGTGACTGTTATGATTCCGGAATCCGTGCCCATTATTCCGGTCTGTACCAATGAGTACGGGAACACGGTGGTGGAGAATCTTCCGACCTCAACGCCGGTAACGCCCGTAAGCACGATCACGGCCTCGGTCCCCGCCAGATAATCCGCAGGTGCAGTGATGCTGAAGTTGCATGAATATGTGCTGGGTCCCCTGCTTATCGTGAAATCCACGGTGGAGCCCTCATCAACCATCGTACCTGCCGCTATCGTCTGCGATAATACAAGTCCGGGAGGCACCGCATCATTGGATTCTTCATTAACGTTCTGATAAGTCAGTTTCAGATCGGATAACAGCTGTTTGGCGCTTGCTTCGTCCTTGCCGACAAGATCCGGTACAGCTACCTGTGCGACCGTCGTTTCGGCTTCATTTGTACCGCTTCCCGAGTTGATATACAAAAGGACTATGCTGCCTGCAGCCGCGCTCTCAGCCCCCATCGGGCTCTGCTTTACTATCGTTCCGGGCTGTGCGGAAGAGTCGGATACCTCTTCAAACTCTACCGAGAAGCCTTCGTTTTCAAGCTTGACTTTTGCCTCGGCCTTGGACAGTCCCACTACATCGGGAACAGTCGACATCGTACCCGGACTTATGTCAAGGCTCGCCTCTGTCGAGGTGTCCTTAAGACCGCTTGATACGATCAGCTCAAGTACGCTTCCTTCCTCTACCACGGTCTCCGCAACGGGATCCTGTCCCGAAATGATATCCTTGTCATATACGGTGGATTCCGCATAGGTTGCCGTAGCCTTAAGGCCTGCCTCTATAAGAGCCGCTGAGGCTTCATCTATCGTCATGCCGACTACATTCGGCACATATACCATTCCCTCTTCGAGCTTATCCTTATCCCCTCCCGGGAACATCTCAAATACTCTGCCGACGGCTATTATGGCGATGATCGCAACTATTATCGCAGCTGCGACTATTAAGATCGACATCGCCTTCTCCATCTTGGGATTAAGCGACGGATCATCATCGTTAAAATCTCCGAGCGGATCGCCCGAAGGCCTCTTCTTTTGTCTTTGCGGAGTCTCATCCCGGTCTCTCCTGCCGCCTCTTGAAGTGCCCGGATCATTTCTCTTTTTATTCTTTGAAGCTGCCGCCTTTTTCTCGGCGTTTTTTTTGGTCTCTGACCTCGGTGTTATCAGAAAATCGAGAAGATCGTCGTCATCATCGTCCTCTTCGGGAGCGGAAACAGGATTCTGGTGCTGCTCGGGATATCCGTTTCTGTAAGCGTCAGCCTGCTGTCTGTACCGATCGTCCTGATATCCGGGATATACCCCTTCATAACCGTGGTTTTCAAAGCTGCCGTTTTCATAGCCCGGATCGCCCTGATAATGATCCATATACTGGCCGCCGCCATAAGCAGGATTCTGATAACCGTATTCAGCGTCATGACCGTAGGATGGGTATGTCTCATCGTCATGATAGTCATCCGCTCCGGGATAACCGCCATGCCGGTACTGATCTGCTGCCCTTCTGTCCTCATAATCAGGCTGTGTGGTCTGGGCAGCGGTATGGTTTCTGATCTGTGCCCTGTCGGCATCGGATATCGTCCTTGTGCCCGCGTTGCTTGCCGCATCGTTTATCACGACAAAATTCTCGTCAGGATTTATAAGGGATTTTTTCAGATCCGAAATAAGCTCCGAGATGTTTGCATATCGCATATCCGGATGCTTCTGTGTGCATTTGAAGATTATCTGCTCCACCGATACGGGGATCTCAGGCACATATATCCTGGGCGAAGGCATATCCTCCTGGATATGCTTGATGGCTATGGATACCGTGGTCTCGCCGTCAAACGGCACGCGGCCCGTTACCATCTCAAAGAAAGTGATACCTATCGAATATATATCACTCTTTGCATCCGAATAACCGCCCCTTGCCTGCTCCGGAGAGGTATAGTGTACCGATCCCATGGCATGCGTTGTGATCGTATCACTGGTCGCGGCCCTGGCTATTCCGAAATCAGCGACCTTAACCTTTCCGTCTCTTGAGATTATTATGTTCTGGGGCTTTATGTCCCTGTGTATTATCCCGTTGTTATGAGCGGCCTCGATACCCATGGAGATCTGTATCGCTATGCTGGTCGCCTCTTTGATCGAAAGCCTGATCTTCTTTTCGATGTATTTCTTGAGAGTGATGCCCTCTACAAGCTCCATAACAAAATAGTATATCCCGTTCTCATCTCCTACGTCGTATACGTTTACGATGTTCGGATGCATGAGTCCTGCTGCCGCCTGAGCTTCAGCCTTGAATTTGGAAACAAAATTCTTGTTGGAGGAATACTCGTCCTTTAAGACCTTGATGGCTACTCTTCTGTTTAGTTTTCTGTCAGTTGCTTTATATACATTGGCCATTCCGCCGGTACCGATAAGTTCCTCAACCACATATCGGTTACCGAGAACCGTACCCGGATTAATCATCATAACACCTCATTACCTGATACTGTATGGATCTACAATGATAACGGTTATGTTATCCTTGCCGCCGTTTCTGTTTGCCATTTTGATAAGCTCGTCAGGACAGTAGGACATATCTCCCGCTTCTCTTATCACTTTCAGGATCTCCTTATCCCCGACCATATTGGTGAGTCCGTCAGAACACAACAAAATGAGATCGCCCTTTCTCAAGTCGACCTCGAAGAAATCAATATCCAGCCGCTCGGATACTCCGATGGCTCTTGTGATTATATTCTTATCCGGGTGACTCCTGGCTTCCTCTTCCAAAAGCTCGCCTGCTCTTACCATTTCCTCCACAAGGGAATGATCCCTTGTGATCTGGTTCATCTCATTATTAATGAGATAGAGCCTTGAGTCCCCGACATTTGCCACATATAATATGTCATCCACTATGGTCCCTGCAACCACTGTGGTTCCCATTCCGGTGTATTTTGTATCGCTCAGAGCCTTGTTATATACCTCGGTGTTCGCGGTATCAAGGGCTTCCTTTAATATCCTTACCGGCTCCGTATCCTCATTGAGCATCACTTCTCTCTCAATGGTCTTTACCGTGCAGGCCGAAGCGTAATCTCCCGCGCTGTGTCCGCCCATTCCGTCGGCAACAACGAAAATGTTCGGAAGGTTCCCAAGAGGTGCTTCCTGATAGAACAGACTGTCCTGGTTCATGCTCCTCTTACGGCCTATATCGCTCTTCGCCACAATCCTTAACAATTTTTACTCTCCTCTTAAATATCCTCTTCTGAGCTGCCCGCACGCCCCCTCGATATCACGCCCGAGTTCTCTTCTAATAGTAACATTTATATTATTTTTTTCAAGTTTATTTTGGAATGCAAGCACTTCGTCGCGCCCCGTACTCTCATAACCTCTTTCCTTTACGGGATTGACGGGTATGAGGTTTACATGCGCATTCATCCCGGATAAAAGAGCTGAAAGCTCCTGTGCATCGGAAGATGAATCATTTACGCCCTTTATAAGGCTGTATTCAAAGGTGATCCGCCTCCTGTTCTGTGAGTAGTAATCCTTACATGCTTTAATAAGCTCATACACCGGATATTTGTTTGCAACCGGCATGAGCGTTTTCCTCTTTTCGTCATTCGGTGCATGAAGAGAGATGGCAAGCGTGATCTGCAGATCCTCTTCCTTTAGCTTGTGGATCATGGGCACGATGCCGCAGGTGGAAAGCGTGATGTTTCTCTGCGAGATATTGAGACCGTCCTCATCGTTTAAAAGCCTTATGAACCTTATGACATTTTCATAATTGTCAAGAGGCTCCCCGGAGCCCATTATCACGACATTTGAAATGCTTTCGCCGACATCGGCCGATATCGCATATACCTGTCCGAGCATTTCGCCGGCAGTTAAGTTCCTGCATAGGCCGTCTATGGTTGATGCGCAGAAACGGCAGCCCATCCTGCAGCCCGCCTGCGAGGATACGCATACCGTATTGCCATGCTCGTAGCGCATGAACACGCTCTCTATGAGATTGCCGTCAAACAGCTTAAAGAGATATTTTCTGGTGCCGTCAAGCTTCGAGACCCTTACAAGCTCAGTCTGCGTACGTCTTATGACCATATCTCTTTTTTCAAGCTCCGACTTAAGGGCTCCCGGTATGTTTCCCATATAGCCGAAGCAGTCCTTAAGCTTTGAATGCATCCATAAAAAAAGCTGGTCGGCCCGGTACTTTTTTTCCGACAGCTCTTCCATAAGGTCATATAATTCATTTTTGTATAACGATCTGAGATCAGTTATCTCTTCAGTCATTTCCGATAGTTCCTCATACCCTTCCCAAAGCATGCAGCAAAGGCATATCTGATCAGTCTTTCCTTATAAATCTCGAAATAAAAAATCCGTCGGAAGAGTAACTTAAGTCTCCCGCCCTTATCGATCCGTCTTCTGATCTTACACATCCCGGGATGAGCTTTACCATATGGCGTCTGTCCGAAGTGTCACATAAGATGCAGTTATCGGGGACATCATCAAACGGCATGGGCTCAAACGGAAGGTTTTTTATGATATAAGCCGCATTCTCTTCATTCTCCGCTCTGTTAAGGGTACAGGTGGAAAATAAAAGGATGCCGCCTTTTTTTACATATCTGTATACGACATTTAAGATATCTCTCTGAAGCGTAATAAGGGATGATACCTTTTCCTCCGAAAGTGCGTACTTGATGTCGGCTTTTCTGCCGAGGACTCCGAGTCCCGAACAGGGAAGATCCGCGATCACCACGTCGCATTTTTCATACATTTCGGGAGTCGGCGCGAGAGCATCCTGTATCTCAACGGTCACGTTCTCAAATCCGCACCTTGATACATTCTCCCTAATGAGCTCCGTTTTTTCAAAAGAGACATCCCTCGAATACACTCTGCCACTGCCTCTTAAGAGATCTGCAGCATGAAGGGTCTTGCCTCCGGGGGCCGCACACACATCCATCACCGTATCATTCTCTCTGATACCTGCAAGCTGTGTAACGAGCATGGAGCCTGTATCCTGTATTGTAAAAAAGCCCTGTAAAAAGGCTTTTGTCTTATCGATCTGATCAAAGTCCGATAGCCTGAACGCATTATCGGGGCTCTTTAAAACCTCTGCATTTACGCCATCCTCCGAAAAGAGCTTTACAAGTCCCGGCACACTGATCTTTGAGATATTGCATCTTGCATAGAGCGGTCTTTCGTTAAGAGCCTGTGACAGGATCTCTTCCGTGATCTGTGCTCCGTACTGGTCCATAAAGAGCTTAAGCACATATTCGGGACACGAATACTTAACTCTGAGATAGCCGGAAATGTCCTCATCTCTGTCGGGATACTTTATATCAGCACGCGAGGCTGCCGTCTTTCTTAAGACCGCATTCACAAAACCCTTAAGGCCGGAAAAACCCTTCTTCCCCGCTAGCTTTACCGCTTCGTTTACCACGGCACTCTCCGGCACATGATCCATGTACATAAGCTGGTATACACTCATACGAAGGATCATTAAGATCACGGGTTTCTGCTTTTTTGTCTTTACACTGCTGAACTGATCGATGATATGATCAAGCTCTATCCTTCTTTCAACTGTCCCTTTTACAACCCTGTTTATAAAGCTTCTTCTGTTTTTTTCAAGATAGGAATACCTGGAAAGGACGGCCTTAAGTATCCTGTCGCATCCCGCAGTTTCCGACTCTCTGTCGATCCTTATGAGTGTTTCGAGTATGATATGTCTTTCGTTTTCCAAGAATCTCTCCCTGTAAATCTATTCGAACTTATCCCCCGGATCTATCTTAAAGCCCTTAATGAATTCGTTTACGGGCATCCGCTTCTTCCCTTCTGCCTGAAGATCCGTGATATTTAAGAGCCCTTCGCCGGTCTGTACCCTGATCCCCTCTTTATCTGCACTTATCACGGTCCCGGGGCTTTCCCCCGTCATCCCTTTTATGACATCTGCGCAAAATACCTTTATTTTTTTCCCTGAAAAAACAAGGTAGGTGCCGGGCCATGAATACATGCCTCTTATCAGCCTTTCAAGGTGCTCTGCGCTCTTGTTAAGATCAAGTTTTCCCATGTCCTTACTGATAAGCTTTGTATAGGATGCACGGGATTCATCCTGTTTTACCGCCGTTATCTCTCCGGCCTCTATCCTTTCAAGTGCGGATACGATAAGCTCTGCGCCAAGGTCCGCAAGCTTTAAAAAGAGGCTCTCTCCCGTCTCATCCGCCGCTATTTCGATGCTTTCCTGCATCAAAATGTCACCTGTATCCAGTCCCTCGTTCATCTGCATTATGGTGACACCGCTTATCTTATCTCCCGCTATGACAGCCGACTGTATCGGTGATGCACCTCTGTATTTGGGAAGTAAAGAAGCATGCACGTTAATGCAGCCGTACTTTGGAATTGAGAGGATCTCGGATGAGAGTATCTTTCCGTAGGCTGCGACCACAAATATGTCAGCCGAAAGACCCTTAAGATACGAAACGGTCTCTTCGCATTTGAGGATATGCGGCTGGTATACATTAAGCCCCCGTTTCAGGGCGTATTCCTTTACCGGGGTAGGGGATACCTCCCTGCCTCTGCCCCTTTTCTTGTCTTCGCCGGTCACGCAGGCGCATACCCGATGCCCCGCCTCATATATCGCCTTAAGGATACTTACCGAAAAATCGGGAGTCCCCATGAATACAACCTTCAAAACAGTCTCATTCCTTTCCCTGTTCTTCTTCGTCCTCGTCATCCTCTGCGCTTAACAGTTCACCCTCGACCTTTTCCACATACAGATGACCGTCCAGGTGTTCAAGCTCATGACACAGAGCTCTTGCCTTAAGTCCGGTCCCCTCTGCCTCTATGGGATTCATGTCGATATCAAAGGCAACGACCTTTGCATATTCGGGCCTTGTGACTATTCCGACCTTGCCCGGCACCGATAAGCATCCTTCATTTCCTCTCTGCTCCCCGCTTGTCTCCACAAGCTTTGGATTTACAAGGACAAGGGGCTGTTCGTCACCTACATCTATCACCACTATCCTCTTAAGTACCCCGACCTGCGGTGCGGCAAGGCCCACCCCGTCTGCCTGATACATGGTCTCAAACATGTCCCCGACAAGGGTCTTAAGCCTCTCCGTCATTTCGGTCACTTCTTTGCATCTTTTGTTAAGCACGGGATCTCCGATCACCCGTATCTCTCGTAAAGCCATCCGTTTTCTCCTTGATGTTTTATGTATCAGTAGCCGTGAAGCGGATCCAGATCAAAGCTTATGTGCACACCCCTTTGCTGAGTGCGCTCCATATAAGCCTCAGCCTCATCCTTTGCCCTGATCAAAAGTTTCTCATCCCTGCTCTTTATGTATATTATCTTTCTGTATACATCCTTTATCTTCTTTACGTTACAGTCCACCGGACCGTTCATCCTTGCTTTTCCCGGATTTTCGTCGGTTATTATAGCATTTTTTATATGCGCTGCCAAACCCTCAAGGATACGGTCACAGGTACTTTCATCTTCGCTTTCCAAAAGCACGGCTAACATATGTCCCGCCGGAGGATAATCCATGAACTGCCTGTAGGCTATCTCCTGTTCATAAAAAGCCTCATAGTCCTGGGCGGCACTTGCGGTGATGCTGTAATGATCCGGATTATAGGTCTGGATGATCACCTTTCCCTTTCTGTCTGCCCTGCCCGCTCTGCCCGCAGCCTGAGTCAGAAGCTCAAAGGTCCTCTCGGATGCCCTGTAGTCATTAGCAAAGAGCGACATGTCGGCTGCAAGTACGCCTACAAGCGTCACATAGGGAAAATCATGACCCTTGACTATCATCTGTGTTCCTATAAGGATATCCGCCTCCCTGTTTGCAAAGGAGCTTAATATCCTGTCATAGTCATCCTTTTTCTTAGTGGTGTCGGCATCCATCCGAAGTACCGATGCGTAGGGCCAGGTCTTTTTTACCATGGCCTCGATCTGCTCGGTACCGGCTCTCATCGCACCTATCATGGTCGATCGGCAGTTTGGACAGGCCGTTACGTTTGCCGTTTCATATCCGCAGTAGTGACACAGAAGTCTTCCGTTTTTATGCAGTGACAGTGAAACATCGCAGTGCGGGCATTTTATGACATGACCGCAGGCTCTGCAGGATACAAAGCCTGCAAATCCTCTTCTGTTTAAAAATAACATCACCTGCTCGTTCTTATTTAAGCAGTCCTCAATGCCGCTTTTTAGGCTCCTTGAAAATACGGATCTGTTTCCGGCCTTAAGCTCCTCCTTTAGATCGATGATAGAAACATCCGCAAGCGTTGCATTTTCCACGGCACGATTCTTAAGCGTAAACAGCCTGCTCTTTCCTTTAAGCGCATCATAATAGCTGTCTACCGAAGGGGTTGCCGATCCCATGACCACGCCGGCTCCGTGGAGCCTTGCAAGCTCGTATGCGACCTCCCTTGCCTGATACTTTGGCATGCTGTCGCTTTTGTAGGAAGGTTCATGCTCCTCATCTATCACTATGAGTCCCAGTTTCGAAAAGGGAGTAAAGAGCGCGGATCTCGGTCCTATCATGACCGATATCTCACCCTTTTTTGCCCTTTCAAACTGATCGTATCTCTCACCCTGGGAAAGCTTGGAATGAAGAGTGGATACTCTGTCTCCGAACCTGTTATAGAAGCGCATCAGGGTCTGAAAGGTAAGGGCGATCTCGGGTATCAGCATGATGACCTGATTACCCTCTTTGATCACGCTTTCTATGATCTCCATATAGACCTCGGTCTTTCCGCTTCCGGTGATGCCGTGGATAAGAAAATGATCGTTCCTCTTTTGTCGTATATCCTTTATTATCGCATCGGCTGTTTCTCTCTGCTCACTGTTTAATATGATCTTTTTTTTCTCCGAGACAGCGGGCTTTACATTTCTGTATGATCTTACGGATCTTACCTCTATTATGTCCTGTTCTTCAAGAGCCTTAAGGGTCGCAGCAGAAATATTAAGCTTCTCCGTTATAAGCCTTTTGTCTATCTCACCGTTTTCAGACAGGGCTCTTATAAGCCTCTCCCTTGCGGTACGGTGTTTTTTTACGCACTCATCAAGGAAAGCTTCTGTTTCTGTTTCTGAAAGCTTTAATATGACCGTCTTTTCTTCCCTTATCTTTGTATCTTTTTTTATGGGAAGCACGGTCTTTAGCGCCTGTATCATCGTGGATCCGTATCTTTCCTTCATCCACGCCGCAAGCTTTATAAGTTTCCCCTCCACAAGTGCCGAATCCCTGATCACGGAATCGATGTCCTTGATCTTTGAAGGATCTATGAGAGGTTTGTCGCCAAAGGATATTACATATCCCTCTATCAGCCTGTTTCCCTTCCCAAACGGGATACGGACATAATCTCCTGGCGAAATGGCATCCCTAAGTGCCTCCGGAACCCGGTACTGGAAGCTTTTATCCAAAGCTTCATGAACGATATTTACTATTATATCCGCATATAGTTCCCCGCCCGATCCGGACGGCTTTTCTCTTATCACATCCATGAATCCTATGATACCACAGAGTCTCTTGATTTTGCCATGCTTACTTGATATACTCATGAGCGCGGCAAACGCTCTGATAATCGTTACCATTATGCATGATGCGGCTATCATCAGGCATAAAAGCAAACATTAAAGAGGATATATAATGACTGATACGATACGCGAAAACAAAATGGGGACAATGCCAATACACAGGCTTCTTGTGAACATGGCCTTTCCCATGATCGCTTCGATGATGGTATCCGCTCTGTACAATATAGTGGATTCCATATTCGTTGCAAGGATAGTGGACACAGGGCAGGCGGGCAGCGCCGGGACCCAGGCTTTAGTCGCAGTCGGCATGGCCTTTCCATTCCAGACACTGCTCATCGCCTTTGCGGCAGGTACCGGAGTAGGACTTAATTCACTCCTCTCAAGATCTCTTGGGGAAAAAGATTACGATACCGTAAACAGGGCAGCTGTAAACGGGATCTTCTGTTACGCTGCAGGCTACATATTTTTCCTGCTTGCGGGGATCTTTTTACCTGAGATACTGATAAGATCACAGGGTGGGGCCGGCCTTTCCCTGACCTACGGAACCCAGTATCTTAGGATCGTATATATGTGTTCCTTCGGAATACTTACGCAGTTCTGCTTTGAAAGGCTCCTTCAGTCGACAGGACTTACCTTCTGGTCGATGGTCACCCAGATGACAGGCGCTATCGTAAATATCATCTTAGATCCCATTCTGATCTTCGGACTGTTCGGACTTCCCGAATTAAAGGTTGCAGGCGCTGCCATAGCAACAGTCGCAGGACAGATAATCGCAGGTATTGTATCAATATATCTTAATCATAAGAAAAATCACGAGGTAAGGCTCTCCTTCAAAAATTTCAGGCCGGATAAAGACGTCATCAAGAGGATCTATGTTGTCGGACTCCCCTCTATCATTATGCAGTCGATCGGATCCATAATGACCTATTCGATGAATAAGATCCTCGTAAGCCTTGATGCTGCGGCAGTTGCCGTATTCACTGTATATTTCAAGCTGCAGAGCATCTTCTTCATGCCTCTTTTCGGTCTTAACAACGGAATGATCCCGATCGTTGCATACAACTACGGGGCCAGGCACAGACGCAGGATGATCCAGGTCATCAAGGTTTCCATGGTCTATGCCCTGGGGTTCATGCTCATAGGATTCTGCCTCTTTGAATTCTTACCCGAACCTCTGTTAAGAGTATTTGATACAAAGGATCCTTCACTGATCCTTATCGGTGTTCCCGCACTCAGAAAGATCGCGATCCACTTTTTGATAGCGTGGTTTTGCATAATCGCAGGCTCCGTATTCCAGGCTCTCGGAAACGGTGTCTACAGTCTGGTCGTGTCGGTTGCAAGGCAGCTTGGTGCACTCATACCGGCAGCCTGGATCCTTGCAAAGATCGGAGGTCTTGATCTTATCTGGTGGTGCTTCCCGATAGCCGAGCTTGTATCTTTTGCCTTTTCATCTTATTTCCTGATACGGATAAACAGGCAGATCATATCAAGGGTTCCGGATTAAAAGCGTTTCCATGATGTTTTGTCCGGGACATCATTCATAAAAGAGTTGAAATCATATTGTTTTAAAGAGTATGATATAGAAGTGAGCGGACAGGATGGTCACGGAAACGGGATCAGTCCATCAAGACGGCCCTTAAGGCCTGCATACACTACCACAATAAAAAGGAGAGACGGAAATGAAAAGCTTTTTTGATGAATTTAAGAAATTTATTTCAAGAGGAAATGTTATGGATCTTGCTGTCGGCGTGATAATCGGCGGTGCCTTCCAGGCGATCATCAATTCACTCGTAAATGATATCGTGATGCCCATAATCACGCTTATCACCGGCGGCATAGATTTTACAAACTGGTTCGTATCACTTGACGGTTCACATTATTCCACCCTTGCTGCAGCACAGGAAGCAGGTGCGGCAACCTTAAACTACGGTGTGTTCATCACCGCTGTCATCAACTTCTTACTGATGGCCATCGTTATCTTTACGATCGTAAAAGCAATGAACAAGATCGCTGAAAAGGCCAAGAAGAAGGAAGAGGAAAAGCCTGCCGAGCCTACAACGGAAGAAAAGCTGCTTACAGAGATCAGAGATCTTTTAAAGAAATAGAGCAAGCTTCTGTTAAAGAACAAAAATGCAGACCAAAAAGCGGACAGTCTCCACTGCCCGCTTTTTTAATGCCTGTGTATCCGGACCACCGGTATCACTATTTCATGGCGAACTGTGTTATAGCCGAGAAGATCAGGAATAATAATCCGACTGCGATACCAACTATCGACAAAGTGTGTTTTTTTCCGTCATTTCTGTTAACTACAAGATCTATTATTCCAACTACTACACCGAAAAAAGAAAGGCAGCAGGTACATGACAGGACAAGCGATATTATCGCAAGAACACTCTGTCCCTGCCCGCCCTCAGGCTGATAGGAAACGCCCTGTGAAAATCCCGTCTGATCAGGCTGGAATGAATTATCCTGTGAAAAACCTGTCTGATCCGGCTGATAAGAACCGTTCTGTGAAAAGTCCGGCTGATCAGGCTGGGTAAAATAATCCTGACCGGTCATGCCGGGATCGCTCTGAAACGGTCCCGCCCCTGTATCTGTCTGATCGGTATACATACCCGCTCCGGCAGAAGTATTATCATTAAACGTCATATCAGGCTGTTCTGTTACGGATGCACCGCAGTTTTCACAGAACTTTGCATCTTCTTTTAAAAGTGAGCCGCAGCTTTCACAATATCTGGCCATCTTAAACCTCCGTTATGATCCTTAATCTCTTCTCTGTCCCTTTGTTAAATATGCTTCATATGTCTCACAGAACCTTCCCGAAACCGAAGGCGTAAGCCCGGCCCTTGCAAGATGCGCAGTCTCTCCGAAGGCTGTCATCCTGAATGATGCAGTCCCTTCTCTTCTCTCCTCCGTCACTACTCTGGTGACCGAAGTGGGAGCAGCTATCAGAGAATGCAGCATTATCATCGGTGACACATGAAACAGGTGAGACAGCAAAACACCGGTTATGCCAAAATGGCAGAAAAAAGCGATAGTATCCTCATTTGCTCTCTCAACCCTGAATATATTACCACAATGAACATATCCGTGTGAAGCCAGTAATTCGTCAAATGCCCCGGTCACCTTCCTAAACTCTCCTCCCACATCTCCTGCAGCCATCCTTTCATTGTCGGTCCAGGTATCATAAGAGTAGAATCTGTCATCAGCCGTCCAGTCAGCGGGAAGCCAGTCCCAGCAGATATTCTTTTTCTCTGTATTGTCAGGTCTGTCAATTCGTGGTGTGAATTCCTGAAGCCATTCGCACTCCGCTGTCACCGGGATCGAAAGCTTTTCAAGCACTATCTCCGCCGTTTTTTTTGCCCTACCAAGCACTGATACATAGCAGTGATCAGGCTTAAAGCCCGTATCATACAGATAATCCGCAAGCGCCTGTGCTTCGAGGATGCCCCGGGGCGTCAGTGTATCGGCCTCATAATCGGGATCTCCGTGACGGATGAAAACCAGTTTCATAAATATTCCTCCGGGAGTAAACTCAAGTCTTATCGCTTGAGTCTTTGTCTTCTCCTGTATTTTCATTGCCGGATCTTTGTGTTATAATGTCTTCGGGTTGGTTAACCCGTTTTCCTTTACCTGGGGCGGGTGTCGGGAGTTTCTTCCGGCATTTTGCCCCTTTTTTGTGCGATCTTTTCGATCTAAGGATCAATATATATATAACACCTGTAAGCAGTATCAGGCAAGTCGCTCCCGCAATAACATAATATAACCTCATATCCTTCTTCTGTGCACACACGGCAAATTCAACGCTGTTTCCGCTGTAATTAAACAACAGATACCTTCCGTACTCCTTACACGCCGTTTTCTGCCATGATCCGTTATTGTTGACATATATAGTCACTTCCTCGTCATCCTCAAGCGGATGATATCTGAGGGTATGAACATTACTGTTATCGTCAGGATTTGTGACCCTGTATGCTTCTCTTACGTGCTCAAGAGGCAGGCTTATGGGGGCAAGGATCTCTATGTCAAGCTCGTCAGTATCAAGAAAACGTCCGTCCGCAAGTATCACCGACTGACCGTCTTCCCTGAGCCTTACATCTGCCAGAGTGGTAACGTACCTTACGCTTTCTGCCTCGATCTCCATATCTGATACAACACTATCCACTTCGCAAGGTTCCCACTTTATGTAGCTGTCACCGTCCGTCTCGACCGAAGGATACATATCGGCCGTAAGCGCTTTTCCGTATTCGACCGATATATTTCCCTTAACCTCACCGTCAGATACAAAGGTTATGTTCATTAGGGAAAAATCAGCCGGAACATTGTAAAGACCCATAAGTTCTGGGTATGATACAGGCTCAGCCTTTCCTGCATAGCTTATCCTGTCAGTACCTGCAAGCTCATCACTTACAAAATAATTGCCCTTAAGTACGGCATCATCCTCGGTAGAGCCCGCTATCGCTCCATAGTAGCTCTTTGCTCCCGTAATGCACGGGATCGAATAAGAGTCGCTTATATTATTGGACATACCGCAGATACCGCCAACATAACGTGTACCCTTAAATACACCCTTGGAGTATGAGCTTTTTATATTAGACAGGGCTCTGCCTGCTATGCCTCCGACATAATCACCTGAGTCTGACAGTACGTTTCCGAAGCTTTCACAGCGAAGGATCGTGCCCATTTCCTGAAGCCCGGTCACTCCGCCGCAGTAGCTCTTAAGCGACTGTACTCTTCCCCTGTTTATATCGTCCCTCGCGACGCATTTGGTGATATAGCTTGAGTTGGCCTTGCTGTCCTTAACCCCTGTCGTATCGCTTTCCGAATCGAAATCGTAGTCGATCGCCATGGTCCCTATGATGCCCGCGGTATCAATATCACCCTCGATAAGTCCGTAATTTATGCAGCTTGCGACCGTACCGTCAATGCAGGTCTCCGCCACATCCTCCGAGCTGTCCTCATATACGGTTGAGTAATCCATTTCAAGGGCGCCGTCTATTGCATCGGTAAAGAGTAACATCAGGGTATTAAACTGGTCATTTACACCGGACAGATCCTCTATCATCACATCGGTAGCGTTATTCATCTCTGCGTTTAACAATCCGAGATTATCCGATATCCCCCTCATGTTGGTATTAAGGGAATTCGCCCTTGCCTGATAGTCACTCCCGAGCATGTTAAGAGTGATATCGCCTCTGCCGCTTAAGTTATCCGCTATCTCCTTTATACTCTTTCCGGCATTCTCGAGGTTTCCAACGGCGCCCTGAGCCTGCGACAGTGCTGTCTGCAGATCCTTTTCCTCATTCTGCGCTATCTCGGTTTCATGTCTTGCAAGAAGAGTTGTCATCGTGGTGATATTATCCGTCATATCACCGCTGTATGTGTGTCCCGGATGATTAATGCCATACTGGATATCAGCCTGTTCCTTTGCATCCGAAGCCACCATGGCCTCGGTATCGGCTTTTAGCGCATTGTCATAGCCTGCCTGTCCCTCAGCCTGTGAAGGAAAGTCGGTTTTGTTCTCATCTGCGTCAAAATGCGCTGCGCCGTCTATCGTATAATCAGTTCCCCCGACATTGAATGTCCTGTAATCATCCTTATTTGCAGAGTTGAGATCGGATACTTTTACAAGTCTTATATACGTCCCGTCCCCGTTATCGTGGTAATAGAACAGATCATCCTCATGTCCGTAATATTCCTTTGTATTGTTCCGTACATTTGCGGATAAGTCCTTATAGTAATATGCCCTGTCATTTTTAACCGCGTCTGCATATCCCTCATACTCGGCCGTCTCATCCTCAGCCTGTTTGTTTGCCGCGTCATATTCGGCCTTTTCGCTGTCGGTAAGATAGCTGTAGGCGTTTGCATCGGATGCCGCAGATTTTAGCGAATTAAATGTGTCCTTAAAACCGGACAGTGATGATCTCGTACTGTCTATTGCGCCTCCGCTTTTATTGCTTTCATTGACCACATATTCTATCCTGTTTATCGCATCATTGGCGCTTGATATGGAGCTGTCCACAAAAGCGATCGTCGAGTTGGCAAGATATCCCGTATCATCCAAAGCCTTATCGGCAAAGCTCTTTACCACGTTGAGCCTCATGGACACGGTATCCGAGCTTGCTCCCGCGTCATTTAGCGTTACGTCGATAAGATCATGAAGACGGTTTACGTTATCGGTGATCTGCGCGATTATGTCGTCGGTCAGATTGAGCTGCACATAGGGCTCCGCCTGTCCGGCTATGCCTCCTATATCCTTTCTGCCCTTTACATTGCCCGTATTGTTGTCGGCATACAGATAGCCCGAGGATCTTCCGGCTATACCGCCGGTATTGTAGCCTACATGGGGATAGCCTATATCGCCGTTGTTTACGCAATATGCGATCGCACCCAGAGATAATCCCGCTATCCCTCCGGTATCCATGGGATTTGAATAGGAATCACTCTCCGTTTTCTCTATCGCATCCTCATCATTGAAAAGCGCCATGAGCTTTTCCTTATATTTGTCAATATCTATGTCTGTTAAGGACTGTGTGGTATCATCGTTTGCGGTATTTACGCTGGCATTGTTGACACAACCCGATATCCCGCCGACATTCTCGCCGCATATGCCGCCTGTATAGTTTTTCCCGGTTATCTCTCCCCTGCTGTTACAGTCGATGATAAGAGCACCCGCCTCATTAAAGCCTGCTATCCCACCTACATAATTGTTTCCCTTTACTGTCCCGTAAAACGTACACCTGTTGATGATCCCGTAATTGTCTCCGGCAATACCTCCGACAGCTATGGCCTTTGAGGACGGATCTATGACTCCCTCAACATTTAAGTCGGTTACAAGAGCGGTATCTCTGAGATATGAAAACAGTCCCACATAGCTGTCGTCTCCGGTTATTATGAGTCCCTTTATGGTATGACCCTGCCCGTCAAATATCCCTCCGAAGGTCGGTATCGTAACAAAATCGGCATCAAAGAGCGAGATGTCCTGTGTAAGTGTGACTCTTTTATCCGCAGAGTAAGTATCAAGTCTGCAGGCCTTTGAAAACGCAATAAGCTCCTCTGCACTTCCTATCTGTATATCCGTATATTCCAAAACGGTATCATTTCCGGACATATCGGGAGTCATTAAAGAATCCGCAGCTTCCTGTGCCGTTGTCTTATCATCTGTCGATATGCTTATTTCTATGGGGGCATCCACCGTCACCTCTGTCTCTGTCAGAGCGAAGCATACATCAGGCACCGACATGGTAATAAGTGCCATCCCCACAAGCATGGTTATAAGCTTATTCTTCATGGCCGCCATCCTCCATATCCTCATCTGTATCATCCGGGACTTTCGAAATCTCATCTGCATCAGACATACTCACATCAGCCGGGTTCTCATCAAGCAGGGTTACGTCTCCGGCCTCAACATAGGCACTTACATCTCCACGCACGATCGCATGCATGGTACCCGTGACCGTACCGTTTATCCTTCCTCTTACCACTCCGTCTATACGCATAAGGCCCGAAGCGTTCTTGGTACGTATCGGCATGTTCATGATGAAAGCGGTCTTTGATATTATCGTATCGCCGGTGATCAGTATCTGCGGCAGCACAAACATCGTAATAAAAATGGATATTAACGTACCCCGGCCGATGCACTGTCCGATATTAAAGATCGCAACATCCGAGGTCAGGTTTCCTATCAGAATGCCTGCAAGCGCAAGCATCGTTCCGCTGGTGATGATGGTTGGGAAGGCTGCGTTCATCGACTCGATTATCGCATCCCTTCTCCTCATCTTTTCACGAAGCTCCGTATATCTTCCGGCTATTACGATCGCATAGTCGATATTTGCACCCATCTGTATAGAGGAGACTATCAGGTAGCTCATGAAGAAGATGTTGTCCTTCATAAGTGTGGGAACGGAGAAGTTGATCCATATGCTTCCCTGTATGACCACGATAAGAAGGACCGGCATTCCCGCGGATTTGAAGGTAAACAGAAGCACCACGAGCACTACCAGTATCGACACGATATTTACGACCATGTTGTCTCTGCTGAAGGTCTTCTGCAGGTCATACTGGCTTACCGTCTCTCCGCATACGAGGATCTTACCGTCATAGTACCTTGCGGCCATCTTATGCATCCTGTCAAGGAATTCAAAGGTCTCGCTGCTTTCCTGCGGAAGGGTGAGATATACGAGCATTCTCGAATAGTTTTCCCCCTGCAGCTGTTCTTTTGCAAAGTTCATCTGTCTGTTGGCATCCTCGAGTGTTTCCATGAGATCATCGTCAAGCGTGACATAACCTTCATCCACTTCCCTGTACAGATACATGAACATATCTATGAGCGGGACACTGTAGGATGAGAGGCCGTTTACGACCTTTGCGTAGTTTTCATCATCCACGGCATATCCGGTATATATGAGCTCTGCTATTTCATAGTCGACACCGACAAGCTCCGAAAACTGTCTCGGAGTGAGCCTGTCCGTCAGAGTATATCCTCCTATGGCTTCTATGTTGGAAAGACCCGTGACACTCTCAACCTCCTCGCAGGCCTCAAGATCCTTTATAAGCAGTGCTTCCTTTTCATAGCTTCCCGCAGGGACTATGAGTACCACGAGATTATTGTCGGCAAAGTTGTCCTGTATCATCTTTGTGGCTTTCTGTACCGTATTCTCAAGAGGGGGCTCTATGGTCGAATATCCGTATACATACGGGCATTTGTTTGAAATAATGTATGCCATTACAATGGCCGCCACGAAAACGGGCGGTACAAAGAATCTTGTCGCGTAGGCAAATTTTCCGACAAAGGGGATCTTGGGCACAAAGTTCTTATGCTTCGTCTTTTCCATGAGAGGAGCAAACACCATGATGATACCGGGCATTAACAGGAATACCGACAGAAGCGATATAAGTATGGATTTGATAAGGACTATTCCCATGTCCGGCCCCATCTTGTACTGCATGAAGGTCATGGCGATAAGACCGCCTATCGTGGTAAGCGATGAACCGGATATCTCGGGTATGGACTTGGAAAGCGCCACTATGACAGCTTCCCTTGGTTCACTTGAGACAAGCTCTTCCTTGTATCTGTTTAAAAATATGACTGCATAGTCAACCGAAAGGGCAAGCTGTAAGACTATGGTAACGGAATCGGATACGAAAGAAATGGTTCCGAATACAAAATTGGAGCCTGCATGAAGAACGGCTGCCGCACCGAAAGTAAGAAGCAGCACCGGTATCTCTGCATAGGCCTCAGTAGTGATCAGAAGGACCGATAATACGACTATGACAACAAGAGCGGAAATAAGCTTCATTTCCTCTGCTATCTGCTCTGACTGGGTATCTCCCAAAGTGGTCTTTATATATGAATCGTAGGGTGATGCAAGCTCTTTTACCTGATCGAGCAGCAAAAGACAGGTATCATCCTCCTCGGGATAATCAAATGTGATGTTGAAAAGTGCTGATCCGTTATTGTAATGATCTGCCGAATCATCATAGGTGACAGAGAATACACCGTCTATATCCTCGATCTTTTCTCTGATCCCCTCTCCCTGTTTATATGAGATATTTGCGATCATCAGATCGCAGGAGCCGTAGGTGGTAAACTCCTCCTCCATGAGATCGAGGCCCTGCCTGGTCTCTGTAGATTCGGGGAGATAATATGACATGGAGTTTTCTACGGAAACAAGATTTTTGGTGAATACTGATGCTACCATCAGCAGTATGAAGATAAGGAAAAACAGGTTGCGCTTGTCAACTATGAAACCGCATATCTTTAACAGCGCATTACCTGATCCCTTTCCAGACTCTTCTTCCGGCTGCAACCCTATCACTTCCTTATATCCGAAATATGTTCAAAATCCCTAACCTGTTCCATAAAGAGGAATAGGTTAAGGACTTCAAACGATTACGATTATAGCACTTGCGTCCGGAAATACTATTTCGTCATTATTAGATTTTTATTAAAAAGAAATAAAGTCCCGCAGAATAAGAAAAACAGCGGATCAGGCCATCATTCCGTCAAAAAGGCTTAACTGGTTGGATCTCGGAAGGCCCGTTAAAAGTCCTAATCTTTCGAGTGATTCCATAACGGTCGAAGAGACCCTTGTCCTCTCCCTGAAATCATCCATTGATAAGAACGGGCCGTCCTTGCAGGCCTCGACCACAGCATCGGCTGCCTTGTCTCCGAGACCGTCAACGGAATCAAGAGAAGGCATTATCTTTCCGTCTATGATCGTGCATTTATGTGCCTGTGCCTTAAACAGGTCGATCGGAGCAAACTCAAAGCCTCTTGCATACATCTCCTGCACGAGCCTCATATCCTTTATCTCATCCTGTTCCTTCTTAAGAAGGCTTTCCTTCGGTTTCTTCTTGTATTCCTCAAGGCAGGCAAGAAGCTTATCCTTTCCCATGCACATCTTCTCATAATTGAAGGCGGTGGCACGGATAGAAAGATACGCCGTATAGTATTCCAGAGGATAATTGATCTTATAGTAGGCTATTCTCCAGGCCATCATTACATAGGCCACGGCATGGGCCTTGGGGAACATATACTGTATCTTTTCACAGGACCAGATATACCAGTCAGGTACTCCGTGGGAGATCATCTCCTGTTTCCACTCTTCCCACTTTCCTGCTTCACCCCTTGCGACCTTTCCCTTTCTGACAGCCTCCATGATATCAAAGGCCATGCTGCTATCAAGGCCCATATTGATCAGATATACCATGATATCGTCTCTTGTACAGATGGCTGTTGCGATGGTAGCCTGTCCTTCCTTTATAAGGGTCTCGGCATTGCCTCTCCATACGTCGGTACCGTGTGAAAGACCTGCTATCCTTACAAGATCGGAAAAAGCAGTAGGCTTGGTATCAAGTAACATCCCCATTGCAAAATCGGTACCAAACTCGGGGATACCGAGAGCTCCGAGCAGACATCCGTCTATATCCTCAGGCTTTATGTTAAGAGCCTCCGTGCTCTTAAACAGTGACATTACATCGGGATCATCAAGTGGAACCGATGTCGGATCCGTTCCCGTAAGATCCTCAAGCATCCTTATCATCGTAGGATCATCATGGCCGAGTATGTCAAGCTTTAACAGGTTATGATCGATCGAGTGGTAATCAAAATGCGTGGTAACGATATCGGTATCATTGTCATTTGCCGGGTGCTGGATCGGCGTGAAGGAATATATGTCTTCACCGAGAGGCAGTACGATGATACCTCCGGGATGCTGGCCGGTAGTCTTGTGGATACCGGTACATCCGTTGGTTATCCTGTTTATCTCGCAGGGTCTCTTTTCGATCCCTCTCTCTTCATAGTATTTCTTTACGTAGCCGTAGGCAGTCTTATCGGCAAGGGTTCCTATGGTACCCGCTCTGAATGTCTGTCCTTCACCAAAGATGACCTCGGTGTATTTATGGGCCTTGCTCTGATACTCACCCGAGAAATTCAGATCGATATCGGGCTCTTTGTTGCCCTCAAATCCAAGGAAGGTCTCAAACGGGATATCAAAGCCGTCCTTGGAAAGATCTGTCCCACAGACAGGACACTTTTTATCAGGCATGTCACAGCCGGCCCTTCCGGCATAGGCCCTCACCTCATCGGATTCAAAGTCCACATAATGACATTTCGGACAGCGGTAATGCGGAGGCAGGGGATTAACCTCTGTGATCCCTGCCATCGTTGCAACAAGCGATGAACCAACCGAGCCTCTCGAACCTACGAGATAGCCGTCTTCCACTGATTTCCACACAAGCTTCTGGGCGATTATATACATAACGGCAAACCCGTTTGAAATGATCGAATTAAGCTCCCTTTCAAGCCTTGCGCTAACCTGTTCGGGCAGCGGATCGCCGTAAAGCTCATGAGCCTTTTTGTGGCAGATATCCTTAAGTATCTTATCGGAGTCCTCGATAACAGGCGGGCATTTGTCCGGTCTTACGGGCTCGATCTTATCCACCATGTCGGCTATCATATTTGTATTCTTTATGACTACCTCATAGGCCTTTTCATAGCCCAGATATTCAAACTCTGACATCATCTCCTCTGTGGTGCGAAGATACAGAGGCGCCTGCTCATCAGCATCATCAAAGCCCTTGCCGGCCATGATGATACGTCTGTATATCTCATCCTCGGGATCGAGGAAATGAACATCACAGGTGGCCACAACCGGCTTTTCGTATTTTTCACCAAGAGCCACTATCCTTCTGTTCATATCCTTAAGATCATCCATGCTGTGGATGTTCTCAAATCTGTCGCTTTTTATCATAAAAGCGTTGTTTCCAAGCGGCTGGATCTCCAGATAGTCATAGAAATCCACTATCCTTTTTATCGCGGATTCGGACTTTTCCTCCACAAGGGCCCTGTAAAGCTCGCCGCTCTCACAGGCGGAGCCTATTATAAGGCCCTCCCTGTATTTGTTTAACAGGCTCTTTGGGATACGCTGCACCCTGTTAAAATAATTAAGATGTGACTCCGAGACTATCCTGTAGAGATTGATCCTTCCGATCTCGTTTTTTGCAAGGATGATGACATGATAGTCCTTGCCTTTTTTGATGACATCGGCCGATCTTTCCGCAAGCTCGTTTATTTCCGTAAGTCTGCTCACATTAAGAGCCGTGAGTTTTTTGATAAACCTTACGTAGATCTCTGCCGTACCCTCGGCATCGTATACAGCCCTGTGATGCTTATCCTCTTCAAAAGGAACCTTAAGAGCCTTTGCCACATTATTGAGTCTGAACCTGTGAAGCTCAGGAAGCAGGATCCTTGCAAGCAGGAGCGTATCTATATATGCAGGCTTATAGTCAATTCCTAGCCTTTTTGCATTTTCCTTAATGAAGCTTATGTCAAACTCGGCATTGTGTGCCACTAACACGGCATTTCCGCAGAAATCAAGGAATCGCGGCAGTACCTGTGTTATAGTATCCGCATTTTCAACCATCTCATCAGTAATGCCCGTAAGCTCAAAGATCTTTCCGGGTATGCTCCTCAGAGGATTTACGAATTCGGAAAACCTGTCCTTTATCTCACCGTTTACCACCTTTACGGCACCGATCTCTATGATCGAGTCCTTATCGGGAGAAAATCCCGTTGTCTCTATATCAAAGACAACGCATTCATCCATTATCGTATGATCTCCCGGATCCGTACAGGTAAGGATCAGGTCATCCACAAGATACCCTTCCATACCGTATATGAGCTTAAAATCAAGATCAGGGTTCTTCTTATAGATTCCCTGCATCGTATGGAAAGCCTCCGTAAAGGCCTGTACCACTCCGTGATCAGTGATCGCAAGAGCCTTGTGCCCCCATTTTACGGCTCTCTTGATGATATCCGACACATCGCTCACGCCGTCCATGTCGCTCATCTTGGTGTGACAGTGAAGCTCCACCCTCTTTTCATTCGCATCATCGGTCTTCTTCGAGCCGGTGCTTATCTCGGCCGTCTTCATGATCCCATATACGTTTCCGATCGAATACTCCTGCGTATACTTGTCAAGCGAGGTCGTTCCGTATATGGCGATGTAGCATCCCTCACACACATTGTCAAAAAGCCTCTCCATCTGTTCTTCTCTCGGAAATAGCTTTACGGCGATAGTGTCCGTATAATCGGTCACTTCCATGATCACCAGGAGATAACCGTTCTTTGTCTCTCTCTTTTCAAGCCTTATGACCCTTCCGCGTATCGCAAAATCGCCTAAAACATCGTCAAGATCAGCGATCGGTATCGGCTCCTCAAAGAATTCCCTTCCGTAGATCACATTGGGATTATCCGAGACCGAACCCCTGAAGGAGCCTTTCTTTCTGCTTCTCTGGTTTCTGTCCTTCTTATCCTTCCATGATAAGATCTTTGCGCCCTTTGAACTGTCAGTCTGTTTACGTGACTTTGATGCATCGCCCGCGGGACTCTTGATGATCTTGCCCGGATCATCATCCTTCTCTTCCAGATCCCAGCCGTCAAGCTCATCGCTCTCATCGTGCTCTACTTCAATGTAATCATCGGCTATGAGATCATCCTCAGAGATCTCGGGCTCATCATAGATCTCACGAAGCGCACCCTTCAGTCTGTCCTCTGCGGTCATGTAGGACTGCTTTTTGGAAAGGTCGGCATATTCATATACAACGGTCACATTTCTGTTAAACCGCTCGTTAAACACCTTGTCAAAAATACTCTCAAGCTCCTGCTCGAAGTATTTTTCAAGCGTCGTGTTATCAAGAGTGATCCTTATGACATCGCCTGCGAGGAAATCCATCTTTCCCTTTGTAAGCACATAATGAAGGAACGAGTCATAAGTTCTTATGTCCTCATAAAGCGATGCCTTGTATTCCTGCATTATCCCTTCAACATCATAGGAATCCGGCAGTAAAAAATGCTCATTGATCTCCACGGACAATGAGTCATTTGAAAACAGCTGTCTTTTAATCTCGCTCTCTGCTTTTCTGATATCAAACCGTCCAATAAGATGGTCACTTGAGAGCATTATCTTCAATATGTTTTTCTTTTTGTTCCTGACCACATGCTCTACGACCGTATCCGAAAATACCTCAGTCAGTCTCTCAGACAGTGCCAGGGTCTTAAATACGTCAAAAAACCTCTTTTTGTTATCTTCCATTATTCTGTCCCGTTATATCGATCAGTTCTTTGTATTCCAGTTGTCAAGTTCATTCTTAAGAGCAGTAAGGAGCTCGTTTTCGGGAAGCTTTTTTAGGATCTCTCTACCCTTTATGAGAAGCCCCTCGCCTTTTCCTCCGGCGATACCGATATCTGCTTCCCTTGCCTCTCCGGGTCCGTTTACAACGCAGCCCATTACAGCCACTTTGATATCAAGGTCATATCCGGCGACAAGCTTTTCAACCTCGTCTGCAAGCCCTATCAGATCGATCTCCGTCCTTCCGCAGGTAGGACAGGAAACCACCTCGATGCCTCCATTTCGAAGTCCCAGCGTCTTAAGTATCCTCTTTGCGCTTATCACTTCCTCGACGGGATCTCCGGTCAGTGAAACCCTTATTGTATCGCCGATACCCTCATAGAGTATAATGCCTAACCCAACAGCGGATTTAATGTTTCCGGATCTTACCGTGCCCGATTCGGTGATCCCGATATGAAGCGGATACGGGCAGATGGGGGCAATCTGTTCATGAGCCTTTATACACATCATAACATCCGAGGATTTAATGCTTACCACGATGTTCTCATATCCTGCTTCTTCGATCATGCCAACCTTAAGCAGAGCGCTTTCAACGATACCCTCTGCGGTTACACCACCGTTTTTTTCAAGGATCTCTTTTTCAAGAGAGCCCGAGTTCACTCCGACTCTTATCGGAATGGTTCTCTCCTTTGCGGCCCTTACGACCTCTAAAAGCTTATCCTTTCCGCCTATGTTTCCGGGGTTTATCCTTATCTTGTCAGCGCCGTTTTCGATGGCCTCTATCGCCATCCTGTAGTCAAAATGGATATCGGCAACAAGCGGTATCGATATCTCTTTTTTTATCTGCTTAAGCGAAAGTGCAGCCTCATGATCGGGGACCGTGCATCTTATGATCTCACAGCCTGCATCCGTAAGCCTGTGTATCTGCTCTACGGTACTCTTTGCATCCTGTGTCTTTGTATTTGTCATCGACTGTATAAGCACCGGATTTCCGCCGCCTATCACCCTGTCTCCGATCTTTATGACTCTTGTATTGTCTCTGTAACTCATATGCTTCCTAATACACTACCTGGTTCCTTCCCGATTCCTTGCCCATATAAAGCTTCTTGTCGGCATTGTCTATCGTGTTGTCCACACCC
>JAILPG010000078.1 GCA_024699595.1 Lachnospiraceae bacterium
CAGATAGAAATTGTCATATTCATGCTCAAAGCATTTTCCCGTGTCGATCTTTTTTACTTCAGGTCTTGTCATGAGTCCCATATCGTGTTCCTTTCCGTGGCTGATGTATAGTCTGTTTATAATAGAATGATGTTTGGGTCATATCTCGTTTGTACTGGTACAACTCGGATTTATACTTTTATTCGGCATCATTATAATACTATCATCCGGCCTGCGGAAAATCCACCCGTTTAAGCGTTAACAATATGCTTTGGCAATATCTTTTTGTCAGAAAACCGTATGGCTGTTATAATGATTGCGATATGCACGGGAATCTGAATATACGATCCGTAAGCGGGGTCATGGTCAGATCTGGGCACATATCAGGATACATTTATCGATCAAAGCATTTTGGAAATAAGATCATGGCAATGAGTGAAGACGAAAAAAATGAAAGACTCGGACGGGCAGCAGTAGGTATCACCTGGTTCATTTTTGCGGCAAAGTTTATCGTTATTGCTACGCTAATAGCCGGCGTGATCCTGTATATAGCGGGCAAACCGCTTTGGCTTGCTCCGGTGACCGGTATAGCGCTGTTTATTGCATACAGGCTGATCTGGAGGCTTGTGTGGATGATAATCGGCCGTATATCACGTCAGTGACACTGTAGATTTCGGAATAAGAGAAAGGAAAGCAGGTGTATTTCGCTTCTAAATACATCATACAGAGGAAAAAATATGGAGAATAAAGACAGATTACAGGCGGCAAGGGAGATGTTTGCAAAGGATCTCTATGCCACGAAATTATCGGGGATCACTGTGGAAGAGGTGGGAGATAATTACGCAAAATGTGCGATGAAGCTCACCGATGATCATAGAAATGCTTATGGCGGCATTATGGGTGGAGCGATCTATACACTTGCTGATCTTGCTTTTGCGGTGGCATCTAATTTTGACAGACCCGCCTCAACAGTAAGCCTGGTCGGGCAGGCTACATTCCTTTCTATGACCAAAGGAAGTATCCTGTATGCCGAAACCAGGCTTATAAAAGACGGTAGAACTAACTGCTTTTACGAGGTAAGGGTTTATGATGACCTCGGAAAAGATATAGCGGTAGTGACCTTTACAGGTGCGCATATTTAATACGGGTGTATATCTGTTATCTGTAGAAATCAGCTAAAGATACGATCATGTTGCCCATGTCTTCATATGTCCAGGGGATGTAATAGTTTTGATACGTATCACCTAAGAAGATGGGTCCTACAAGGTAGTATGTTCCGTCATTTGATCTGTAAACATTGTAATCCCTGTATTCAGACAGATCGTACTCTTCCACAGGAGTAAAGTGTTTTTGTATTGTATCAGATAATCCGTAACGGTTTTCAACAGGAAGGGTCTCGCTCATATATGAGCAACTGATACTACCATTTTCAAAGACGTAATCATATATTATATATTTTGTCTCGCCGTCATCATTCATTACCGAATCATAACCCTGTATTGCGTTATCGATTCCCTGACTGTTTGCATTCTGTGCGATCTCCTTGCCTGTGTCGATCGCGCTTTTTCTGATCCCTTCCTTGCCTGCATCAAATATCCCGCCTACAAGTCCGGCTCCGAAGGCTTTTAATCCGGATATAATGACGCCGTCCCCGTTATCTCTGGATTTATGCCATGATTCTGATGCGTTATCCAGTGCACAGTCCATGAAGCTTTCCTTGGTGTTTTCGATGGCACCGTCTACGAAGCTGTCCATTGCGTTTCCGCTTGTAATATCGTTACTGATACTGTCTGCTGCTCCGAGTATATAACCGCTTCCACTCTCCAAAGCAGCCTTACCGAGACTTCCTGATCCTTCAGATTTTCCGATGTTTAGAGGATCTTCTCTTACTACGCTTATCATCTCGGCTCCGTCAAGATCATCGTAGTACCAATCGTATCCGTACGTATCCGCCCATTCTGCGATCTCCTCGATCGAGAGCCATTCCATAGCTTCCAGCATCCCTTCCGGCCCGCACTCTTCAATGAGCCAGGTATTGTCATTTTCAAGCTCCGATGCCATCGTAGTCTCAGGTATTCCCATAAGAGCTGTTCCAATTGCTGCCACTAATGCTGCTTTCTTTAATAAACCCTTTTTCATGATCATATCCTCCTTGTTAAGCAGTTTTTTCTGCCGTGTTTCATTTGATGGTTTGATTATAAGTCGTGGATTTTTTGTTTTTTTACCCCAAGTTACACTGTAAGGGTACAGGAGTCTTGATTCTTGCAAATCACTGGTCCCGGGATCCGGTCCCCACCGTGGGCAGACTGCCACGATGGGGAAACGGGAATCTCTAATATTCGGGATTTTTGGCGTCAAGATCAGTCGCCGTTGTTGGTGTGCAAAGCCCCTGATTTACCGTAGAGAACATTGTGGAATAGTAACCATACCTGTCACCGAAGCTATGCTCTACGTTGATGATCCAACGGGATCTGTCCGTATCTTTGAAGCAGCAGCGATATACTGCAAGACTGCTGACATCGATGCATACCCATTCACCGTTAAGCCAGACCGCATTTGCCGTGTGCCACGGATTGTCTACTGATGTGCAGGGGATACCGGCTTCGCGGCACATGATCGTGAATGCATTTGCGTAATCCCAGCACTGTCCTACGTGGTTGTAGAACATAAAGTATGAATCCTGATCCCAGGCGTCGTCATCGTTTGCTCTGGAATGATTGTTGTTTACTTTGACCCTCCAGTCATCATATGCAGTGTTTTTTACAAGCCACTCAACTAATGCAAAGACTTTTGCTTCATCACTCCAGCTGTCGAAAAGTATGATCTCATCTGCAAGCTCACGCCATTCATCGACCTGAACGGCACTGCCGTCATAACCTGAAGTGGGATAAGTGATCGGATAATCCTTATCGTCATTTATATAGAAGGAAAGACACTTTTCCGGATTCAGTCTGCCAATTATGCTGTTCCAGGCAGCAATGCTGTCACCGGCGTCTTCTGCCAGTCTGCAGCAGAAGAGTTCGTTTCCATCGAACCATAAGTTCATGCTGACACGATAATCATTTTCAAAGACACCGTTAAGATGCCAGAGCCCTTCGGCATTATTGCCTTTTGCCACGATGTCGGCAAAATCGAAGTTTTTTGTCTCGCCGGGGTGTAATTCCCCAAGCTCGTATTTCATATCGTTGTCATCTCTGTCAAAGTACACACTCTTCATACCTGAATCATAAGTAGGGCTATGACTGTACATGGAACAGGTAAGTCCGGTGCCATTGGTCTTGACTTTAAAACCTGCGTAACCTTCAAAATCGATCGAGTCATTTTTCCACATGGAAATGCTGCATGTTGCCTCATGACGCAGATGGCAGACATCATAACGGCCGTTTTCAATAACCATGTCATCACAGGAAAATTCATCCGTGTTTTCGTCATTGCTGTTTATTTCCGATGCCAAAGTGACCCTGCATCCGGACACATATGCTTCCGGCATTCCCATAAGCAGCATTCCAACTGCAGCTATCAATGCGGTTTTTTGTATAATGCTTTTTCTCATGATCTCATCCTCCTTATTATCAAGCAGCTCCGGCTGCCTGGTTTCATCTGATGGTCTGAGTATAGATCATGGGATTTTTGCTTTTTTACGCAAAGTTACACCGGGAGAACATTACACGCTGGGAAGAGGTGAAAAAGCCGGGATATATGGTATAGTATTCACGAAGTGAATTTTAATCTGATCACAGACTTGCGGAGCAATGTCTGTGATATAATATCCTGAAATGTGACCGTTTCTTTTTTTTACACGATGAACAGGCAGGTGGGATGCCTGTCAGATCAGGGATGGCGTAAATGGACTATTCAACGGGAATGCTTACGGATCTCATCGAAAGATGTGAGACCACGGAC
>JAILPG010000131.1 GCA_024699595.1 Lachnospiraceae bacterium
CGTGACACCTCTTATCACCGTGGCACTTACCAAGGTGGCCTATTCGGGAGAAGCGGAGATGACTTTGATCGATGCTCTTAAACGTGTCGAGCAGGTCATGGAGATCGAGCCGCTTGCGGATAATAAAAGCGGCATGGCACCAGCAGATAACAGCGTCGAGCTTAAAGGCGTTACCTACAGGTATAAGGATGCGACAAGGGATGCGGTCAGAAATGTATCCCTGAAGATAGCACCGGGAGAGCATGTGGCATTGGTGGGGCCATCGGGATCAGGCAAGACGACTCTAGCAGAACTCATGGTCAGGTTCTTTGATGTAAGCGAAGGGAAGATTTTGATAGGCGGAGTAAATGTCAAGGATATATCCTCAGCCGAGCTTATGAAACGTGTTTCCTTTGTGTTCCAGGACAGCCGCCTCATCAAGAAATCAATTCTTGAGAATGTGAGAATGGCAAGACCCGACGCTACTGAAGCAGAGGTACTGGAAGCTCTTAAGAAAGCTCAGTGCATGGATATCATAGAAAAGCTTCCGAACGGGATACATACGGTGATAGGTGAGAAGGGAACTTATCTTTCGGGCGGTGAACAGCAGAGGATAACGATAGCAAGAGCGGTTCTCAAGGACGCACCGATATTGATACTTGATGAAGCGACCGCATTCGCTGATCCCGATAACGAGGCTAAGGTGCAGGCTGCCTTTGAAGAGCTTTCAAAGGACAGGACGATTATCATGATCGCCCACAGGTTAAGCACGGTCATGAATGCAGACCGTATCTTTGTTATGGATGATGGACAGTGCACGGAAAGCGGAACTCATGAAGAACTGATGAAACTTGACGGGCTGTACAGGCGGATGTTTGACGAATACTCAAGATCCGTCGAGTGGAAGGTAGGTGTGGCGTAATGATCATAAGCAAACTTCAGCATAAATATGCCCTGTCAAGGCAGGGAGCAGTAGATATGGTAAAGGCATGTCTGAGCGTGACAGTAACAAATATAGTTCTCATGATGCCTGCCGGGATTCTGTATTGCCTTATAAAGGATCTTCTGGAAGGAACGTTTACAAGGGACAGGATCGGTTTTTATGCCATCGCATCCATAGCGGTCATTTTTCTTATAGCAGTGACCAACTTTATACAGTATAATGCGACCTTCCTAACGACATACAGAGAGAGCGGCGTCAGGAGGACAACAATAGCCGAAAGACTTCGAAAGCTTCCGCTGTCGTATTTCGGCAAGAAGAATATAGCTGATCTTACGACAAATATCATGGGGGACTGCGCACAGATAGAGACGGCTTCGAGTCACTGGATTCCGGAGCTTATCGGAGCCGTGATATCAGTGACTATAGTGGGAATAAGTCTTTTCTTTGCTTTTGACTGGCGGATGGTGCTTGCCAGTTTCTGGGTCATCCCGGTGGCATTTGTTATCATAATCACCTGCTCGGGAGCGGAAAAGAATGCGGTACGCAAGAACTCCGCAGTAAAGCTTGCCATGACGGACGGGATACAAGAATGTCTGGAATCCGTAAGGGATCTTCGCGCCAATAATGCGGAAGACATATATATGGATGAGTTGGAGGGCAAGATCAGAAATGTGGAGAAGGAAGCACTGCTTACCGAGCTTAAGATGGCGGTATATGTCAATTCGGCAGCCATTATCCTTAAGATCGGCATCGGAACGACCGCAGTTGTGGGAGGTGCGCTTTTTGCAAAAGGAGAGATCAGTATCCTCACTTTCTTTATGTTCCTAATGCTGGTTGCAAGGCTCTATGATCCCATGCAGATCACGCTTCAGAATTTTGCAGCCATCATTTCCTGCGGCGTGCAGTGTGAACGCCTTGATGAGGTGCTATCCACACCCATGCAGACAGGTGACGAGGAATTGAATAATAAAGGATATGACATTGTATTTGATCATGTCGGCTTCAAATACGATGACGCTACGGATGTACTTAAGGATGTAAGCTTCACGGCAAAGCAGGGACAGGTAACGGCTCTCATAGGCCCCTCCGGCGGAGGCAAAACGACCATATCAAGACTGGCCGCAAGGTTCTGGGACGTTAATGAAGGAAAGATCACGCTGGGCGGAGAGGATATTTCAAATATAGACCCCGAGACGCTGCTTACGAATTATTCGATAGTCTTCCAGGATGTGACGCTCTTTAACAATTCGGTGAAGGAGAACATCCGTATCGGGCGAAGCGGTGCAACCGATGAGGAGGTCATGGAAGCGGCAAAGCTCGCTAACTGTGAGGAGTTCGTAAATCTGCTTCCTGATAAGTATGATACATACATCGGAGAGAACGGAAGCGAGCTCTCCGGCGGTGAGAGGCAAAGGATATCCATAGCCAGGGCATTCCTTAAAGATGCTCCGATCATCTTGCTTGATGAAGCTACGGCATCTCTTGATGCGGAAAATGAGACGGCTATACAGGAGGCCCTGTCCAGGCTTATCAAAGATAAGACTGTAATGATCATTGCACACAGGATGCGAACCATCGCAAATGCGGATCATATCGTGGTGCTGAAGGATGGTGTGGTCGCTGAGCAGGGAAGTCCCGAGTTTCTTAATGGTTATGACAGCATCTACAGCCGTATGACAAAACAGCAGTTTAAATCACAGAACTGGACAATGTAACAATATAAAGAGAGGAAAAGAAAAATGAAAAACGATAACCGCTTGAATGCAAAAGACCTGATCAATGTCGGAATATATACGGCAATCTGTGCCGTGTTGTGCTGCGCAGTCGCCATGACGGGTGTGATCCCGATCATGATGGTACTGCTGGTCGTATTTGTTCCGATACTTACCGGAATACCGTATATGATGTTTTTGACAAAGGTTAAGAAATTCGGAATGATATTGATCCTGAACGTGCTGATGGGCGCATTGATGTGGGTTACGGGTATGAGCTATTATGCCCTGATCGTGGGAACGATATCCGGCCTTATAGCCGAATTCATATATCGTGCGGGAGATTATAAGAGTAAACGTATGGGAATAATTGCATATGCCGTTTCGGGAATATATTGCTGGGCTAATTATCTTGGTATCTTCTTTAATGCAGAAGCTTATTTTTCCGCCAGACAGAATTTCGGGCAGGAATATATCGATTCGGTTACAGGCATGTTACCGATGTGGATGTGTCCGGTACTTTTGGTAGTTGATTTTGTTTGTGGGATAATCGGCGGATGGATCGGAACAAAGGTTTTAAGAAAACATTTTGAAAAGGCAGGTATAGCCTGATCATGGAATACAGACTTGACAGAAATGTTCATTCCCTGTTAGATCCGCGTACAAAGCTACTCCTGCTTTTTACGAGTTCGGTGTTTGTTATCGGTAATGCAGGAGAAGCGTGGATGTATGCGTTTTACTGGATACTGGTTTATCTGCCTGTACTGCTGCTGCTTGCGGAAAAAGAGTGGAAGTCAGGTCTCATAGCGATCTTGATCTATATAGGGAGTTACTATGCACAGCTAGCTTTGAGGCACGATCTCACCGCGTTGGAATCTGCTTTGGCGCTGATGCTGTACATAATCACAAAGATACTGCCGACGGTCATACTAGCAAGATATATCGTAAAGACAACCAAGGTCTCGGAGTTCCTGACGGCGATGAACCGTATGTATGTCACGGACAAGCTTACCATTCCGATAAGTGTGATCTTCAGATTTTTTCCCACCGTGGTGGAAGAGTCGAGAGCTATAAATGATGCCATGCGTATGCGTGGGATTGAGATGGGGGCAAATAAAGCAACCGAAGCCGTGGAGTACCGTTTGGTTCCGTTGATAGCGTCCTGTTCGATCATAGGGGAAGAGTTATCCGCCGCAGCCATGACAAGAGGATTGGATGTCGGCAAAAAGAGAAGCTGCATATGGAAGATCAGATTCGGATTTTTGGACCTGATCATCATTGCGCTATGCTTTATATGTTTTATCTGGTGGGGGATCGGAAGGTTTTTTATATGATTCGTTTTGATAATGTCTCTTTTCAATATACCAAAGACCGGGAAAGTCTTAAGGGGATCGATCTAACCGTAAATGAGGGTGATGTTGTGCTCATCTGCGGTCCATCCGGCTGCGGAAAATCTACTCTTGTAAGGTGTGTTAACGGGTTGATCCCGCATTTTTATGAAGGAAGCCTGACGGGAAGTGTCACCGTGAACGGGATCGAAGTATCACAGACTACCTTAAGAAAGATATCACGTTATGTAGGAACTGTTTTTCAGAATCCGCGAAGTCAGTTTTTTAACGTTGACACGACCAGTGAACTGGCATTTGGCTGTGAGAACTTCGGACTGGATCCGGATGAGATCGAGCAGAGGATCAATCGGGTTGTAAACGCCCATGAGATTGCCCCGCTGATGGACAGGAGCATTTTCAAGCTTTCCGGCGGTGAAAAGCAGAAGATCGCATGTGCCAGTATTGCGGTAGAACCTCTTGATGTGATCATACTGGATGAACCTTCGGCAAATCTTGACTATAAGGGGATCTGTGAACTGCAGAAAATGATCGCGGCATGGAAGGAAGAGCATAAGACAATTCTCATAGCAGAACACAGGATATCTTATCTTTTCCCATATATTTCGAGAGCACTCCTGATGAGTGAGGGTAAGATCATTAAAGAATATTCCGCCGATGAGATCAAAGCACTTTCGGAGGATGACCTTCATAAGCTTGGACTCAGGGCCGAAAATATGCAGGATCCTTTGAATATGTTACCGGATAATACGGAGAAGCAAAAAACAGCTATGAAACTGGTCCTGTCTGACATGAAGTTTTCGTACAGAGGTGAAGCGCCTGTGTTTGATATTCCGCATATGGAAATACCTGCGGGAGAAATAGTGGGAATCGTTGGGGCAAACGGCGCGGGAAAGTCAACATTTCTAAGATGTTTTTGTGGCATGGAACGGTCTTGTAAGGCTACTCTTAATATTGGCAGTGAGATATGGAAAAACAAAAAGAGGCGTCAGAGTATATATATGGTCATGCAGGACGTCAATCATCAGCTTTTTACGGACAGCGTACTTGAAGAAGTTATGATATCCCAGGAAACGGAGGACAAGGAAGCGGCTCTTAAGATTCTTAAATCACTTGACCTGGCGGAATATGCCGATAAACACCCACTGGCGCTGTCGGGAGGCCAGAAACAGAGGGTTGCTGTTGCATCTGCGGTTGCTTCGGGGAGGGATATAATCTTATTTGATGAGCCTACCAGCGGATTGGACTACTATCATATGATACAGGTATCCGAAATACTAAGGAATCTTCAGAAAGCGGGTAAGACTGTAATAATCGTCACTCACGATGTAGAACTGATAAAAAATGCATGTACCTGTGTGATCCGGTTTGATCCTGTAAGAGAAGCGCAGGGGTTCATACATTCTTAAAGGTGATGGCTTCATGTCAGATAGACGTGGATTAAAATATCCCTTGAATTAAATTAAGAGAGGTGGTATTGTTTAATAGTTAGCCGATGCTAACCCACATGATCATGGGATAAGAACAAGAGATGAGAAAAAGCAGTTCGTTAGAAGACTATCTTAAGTGCATATTTGAGCTAAAGAAAAAGAAGAGCGTGGTTAGATCTATTGATATTGCTGAAGAAATGGGGGTTACAAAGCCCAGTGTCAGTAATGCCATGAAAAAGCTCAGAGAGCAGAACATGATCTATTTTGGAAGGGAAGGTCATATATTCTTTACTGATGAAGGCCGAACGGTTGCTGAGAATATATACAACAAGCATTCGATCCTTTCAAAACTGCTTACGATCGTCGGCGTTGATAAGGATATTGCCGATACTCCTCACCGTCGTTGACGGCGGCAATGACGCGGCTGCCAGGGGGCAAGGAACGGCCTGCCAACTTGCGGTTGAGCGACAGGTCCATGACC
>JAILPG010000169.1 GCA_024699595.1 Lachnospiraceae bacterium
ACCGATCGCGGTCCCGTGGACGAACTTCAGAATGAGTTCGGACTCGCCATTAACATCAGCAACAGCAAGCAAGAAGAGATCGCGCAAAAAGCTTATGTATCGGGGCTTGGCATACGCGGGATCAAGAATACCATACGGGAATACATAGACGAGCTCATGTGGGAAGACTGTCACGCAATGATACTTGAAATCGCTTAATAATATTAGGAGGGTAAAATATGCTTCATCTTGAATTTATGGATAAAGATTACAGGGGCTGCAGTATACTGATCCAGCCCAATCACCGCTCTTCGATCCCCGATCTTAAGGAGATCATAGACCACAAGTTTATGATCGAAAATCCGGACAGGACAATTGACAGGATGATGAGGAGCAGGAGATATGATTCCGTGCCCCGCTCGTGGATTGAGTGGGAATCGCAAACGGCCGACCTGCTCTCGGAGCTTTGGGACGGGCAGCCGAGCATGAACGTATTGATGCTGCTTAGCCGTGCCATGCAGAAGATTGTGGATCTCAATGATGAGATCATGCTTCGAAAAAATGATGGAACCGGAGAAAATGATCATTTCAGGGAAGTCCGTCCTTCCGACAATCTTCCGGATGACTGGAAATAAGATAAACAAATCTGTAACAATAATATATAATTATAGACTAGATGGATTTAATCAGGGGAGGAAATATGAGAAAGATAGCTGTTGTTTTTCCGGGAGTCGGATATACCAAGGACAGACCATTGCTTTATTATTCGGGCAAGCTTGCCCTCAAGCACGGATACGAGCTTAAACATATTGATTTTACCGGCCTTAGGTGGAGCAAAGAAAAGCTTAAGGACCGGGCTTTTCTTGATGAGACGATGAAAACATGTCTGAAAATGACGGAAAATTCGCTTGAGGAGCTTGGTGATCTTTCGGAGGATAAGGTCGTATTCATATCAAAGAGCATAGGAACGGTTGTTGCTACGGCATATGCCAAAAAGAAAAACCTGAAGGTCAGACAGATATGCTTTTCACCGCTTGAACTTATTTCAGATTATGTCGAAGAGGGGAATGCGGAGCTTTTCTGCGGGGATGCTGATCCCTATGCGGATTTTGTTTCTGTAGAAAAGATCGCCAAAGATAAGAAGCTTAACATGCACCGGATCGTTGGAGGAAACCATTCGCTTGAAACCGGTGATGTAGATAAAGACATTGATAATCTCAGAGCAATGATGCAGTCGATCGTCCGTTTCTTCGGATGATTATGCAAATGTTCTAAAAATCGTACAATTATTCTGTATATTTCTACTTGTCACTTTTCACTTATTATGATAATATATCCCTTGCAGAAAAACACCTGTACGCGTTGCACGGACATTCAAAAACAAACGTCCCTGCACACGGGACAGTAATGTAACGGCTGATCAAGGAATTTTCATCGGAGAACATATGGGCAGCAAATACTATGTAGTCAAGGAACAGGCTCTCCCCGAGGTTCTGCTCAAGGTCGTTGAGACCCAGAAACTGCTGGATTCGGGAAAGGCCTCATCCGTAAATGAAGCGGTCGGCATGACCGGCATATCGCGAAGTTCTTTTTATAAATATAAAGAAGATATCTTTGAATTTCACGATAATTCCAACGGCAGGATCATTAACTTAAGTCTTCAGATAAAAGATGAGCCCGGTGTTCTGTCGGATGTTCTCGGCATGATAGCCCGGACAAAGGCCAATATCCTTACGATCCACCAGGGTATTCCGATAAACGGATCGGCAGCCCTAAGCCTTAGCATACAGGTCCTTGATTCGACCGGCGACATACCGCTTATGATCTCCATGATGGAGGAACATGAGGGAGTTACCAAGGTCAAGATGATGGCACAGGAATAAACGAAAATATCCAATATAGATTTTCAGGAGGTAAAGATGGTTAAGATTGCAGTACTCGGATACGGTACCGTGGGAAGCGGTGTTGTAGAGGTCATTGAAAAGAATAAGGATGAGATCAACAAGAGAGCCACGGAAGAAATAGAGGTCAAGTACATCCTCGATCTTCGTGATTTTCCGGGGGATCCTTATGAAAACAAGGTTGTTCATGATTTC
>JAILPG010000234.1 GCA_024699595.1 Lachnospiraceae bacterium
CCGGTACAGATCGCAGGCTGCAAACATCTGCTCTGTCCTGTCGAAGTCTTTCTCATTATGGTCACACTATGAAGATAATACCATAAAGCGTCATATTTTTCTATAAATATAATGATATCTGTGGCAAATTCCTCATATTCTGTTATGATGCCGACGCACAGCCGACGCACGGCCTACGGACAGACTACTCCCGCATACTTCCGTCATCCCGGAATATCTATCTCATATATATCATCAAAAAGGATCTCATCCCCGTCTTTAAAGACGAGCTTTCGTTCGATCTCATCGACCTTTTTTATCTGACCGCTCTTTACGGTATATTCTCCGCCGTCCTTTTTCTTATCCGGGACGAAATATGTTACCGAGGTCTCAATGCCGTCTTTTGAATAACCGTCCTTTAAACCGGACACTATCTTTCCAAGCTTTTCATCGAGTGCGGCTGTTTTTTCCGCATCGGTGATCCTCTTTCCGGTAAGCCTTGCCTCCTCCGTTATCTGATCTTCATAGCCTGTAAGAGCCGCAAAGGATGAAAACTGTGCTGCCCTGTCAAGCATTGACATTCGGGGTCTCTTTGGCGAGACATAATGTTCCATATTTATGATGTCGCTGTAATCATCCTTCATGCCTTGTGTCCGCCTACCTGTGAATTCCGCTCTATCCTTGTAGCTCCCTCCGACAGATCCATGCCGCGGAGGACAGCATTTTTTCCGTACTTATCCTTAAGCTCCACTATTGCCTGCTGCATCCTTTTTTCACGCTTAAGGGCTTCCTTCTCTTTTTCCTCGGTCCTTGATCTCTCCTCATAATCCACAAAGAGTTCGAGCTGCTCGTACGCTTCTTTTTCCTGAACTTCGGATGCCCTGAGCACGTGATTTGCGCACACGCTCATGCGTCTTACTAAGAGATGTTCATCCGTGATCTCTTCAAAGAGCTTTGTGACCGCATCCATGATAAGCCTTGTGGAAGAGGTATGCTCTTTCAGATTGATGCTTCCATGGACGGGCTTTGGGACCATTCGTCCGTAATAGTCCGATTTGACCTCACCCTTATAATTCTTCTTTATCTCAGGATCCTTTAAGTTTTCGATATCGTATCCCACATCTATGACCATCTGGTCGGTGACAAGGTCTTTTTTTACAAGCTCGAGCACCAGATTGTCTGTCATCTCCCTGATGACAAGCTTGGCCTTCTCATTGGTGTAGGGCTCCTTTAACACCTGTCCCTCGCTCATAGAGTTGCTCTCGGGCCTGTATGCCTTGATATCGGCTATGGTCACAGGCTCATATCCCCAGGCATGGTCTATTAGGAGCTCTGCGTTTATGCCAAAAAGCTTATAGAGCAGGTCCTCGTTAAAGTGCTCATCCTCGGCTCCCACAGAGCATCTTGCAACATCACCCATAGTAAACATGTTGTTTGCGGCAAGCCGTCTTGCAGTGCCGCCTCCGACGCGCCAGATGTCGGTTATCGGCCTGTGAGCCCACAGCTCTCTTCTGTAGCTCATCTCGTCAAGCTCCGCTATGCGGACTCCATCCTCGTCTGCAGGCATTTTTTTTGCAAGAACATCCATTGCGACCTTGGCAAGATACAGGTTGGTCCCGATGCCAGCAGTTGCAGTGATCCCGGTTGTCTTAAGGACATCCCTGATCATCGTGATCGCCATCTCATGAGGCGTCATTTTGTAGGTCTTTAAATAGGCCGTGACATCAATGAACACCTCATCCACCGAATACACATGCACATCTTCGGGCGCCACGTATTTCATGTAGATGCCGTAGATCTGCGTGCTTATCTGCATGTATCTTGACATGCGGGGAGGTGCGACGATGTAATCGATCTTTAAGGACTCATCCGCCTTAAGGCTTTTTGATGAAAAAGAGCTGCCCGTAAATGTCTTTCCTGCAGCCCTTGATAATCTGTAATTGTTTACTTCCTTGACCCTCTGTACCACCTCAAAAAGCCTTGCCCTTCCGGGTATTCCATAGGATTTGAGGGCGGGGGATACGGCAAGACAGATCGTCTTTTCCGTCCTTGATTCATCCGCGACCACGAGGTTTACATCAAGCGGATCAAGGCATCTGTCCACGCACTCGACGGAGGCATAAAAGGACTTAAGATCTATAGCTATGTAGGTTCTGTCACTCATATCCACAAACCGCCGTCCTTTCCTCTCTGTCTTTCCTTCGGTATCTTTTTCCCGGAATCTGCCTTCATCCCCGGGACCTGCTGCCAGGAACCTATTCTCCTGCCTTAAAGGTGATTATCCACGGTGAAGGCTGGGTGTCATAGTTGTGGCGGCTCGTAACCTTTGATACGGACACCTGGATGATCTCGGGATCCGATACGCCAAGCTTCCTGCAGTAATCGACCATTGAGGCCGCAAGCACGAAGTCAAGCGTATAGATCACAAATTCCATATGGGGGTTAAGCTTTATAAGTGTGGCTATCTCCTGCTCCATCGATGCGGAAGCCACGAGCATCGTGATATCCGGAACCGGGAGGCCCTTCATCGTATCATCATCCACATGATCGATGATAGTTACGTTGTTTATTCCGAAACGCTCAACATTTTCCTCAAGCTGTCTTCTGTCATTTCCGTTATATTCAACGGCTACGATCGATCCTTCCCCGTTAAGTATCGCAGACTCAACGACGATCGATTCACCGGATATTACGCAGATATTTTTTCCTTCCTCAATCTGCATCTTCTGAAGGATGACGGCTCTGATCTCGGATCCGACATATTTTACTGAGCCCTTTGCAAGAACGCTGTTGTCCATTCCGAAGCGCACTGTCGAGCGTGCGTTTGGATTCAGCACGATCATTCCTGCGGAAGCATTTATCCCTCTGTCGATCATATCATGTACATAATCTTCCTTTATCGGTCCTTTCGGGTCGCTTCCCTCGTTATAGATCACCCTGCATTCCCCAAGTCCCGCGTTGTACATACGGTAAAAAATATCCGGGTTCCCGGCCTCGGTAAACACGAGCACGCAGCGGTGTGCCTCGCAGGCAGGGATCAGATTTTTGTTTTTCCTGGTGATGTCAAGGATCTTTACGTGCTCCAGATCCACATCCGTCTTATCCGAAAAATACTGCAGCCAGTCAATAATGCTCTTATTGTTGAACAATCTCTCTTCCATACTCTGTAACCCGTCCTTTTTTTGAAATTATCTCGCGCATCTGTAGAGGAGGTCTTCCCACCTTCTGTCCACTTCCTCCTGAAACTGCACGATGAGCTCTTCGTTTCCTTTTTTGAACAGATGCTTAAACCTGCCCTGCTCACGCAGAAAATCCTCGATCGGAAGCTTTTTCTTAGGCTCATAGGAAAGAGTCCATCTTCCGTGATCGACCTCAAACAGCGGCCAGTAGCAGGTATCAACCGCAAGACTGCATATCTTCATGATATCCGCTGTCTCATATCTCCAGCCCCTCGGACAGGGTGCAAGGAGATTTAAGAACGCAGCTCCCTCGGTATATATCGCCCTTTCGGCCTTCGTGTGGATATCCCTGAAATCCCTTGTAAAGGTGGTCTGAGCCACATAGGGCACATTGTGCTCCGCTATTATCGCCGAAAGATCCTTTCT
>JAILPG010000267.1 GCA_024699595.1 Lachnospiraceae bacterium
CCGGTAAGCGTATCGTAAAGCTTCTTCGTAACAGGTCCCATATCGTTCATTCCTGCAGGAAGGCAGATCTCTTTTCCGTGATCCACGATCTTTCCTACCGGCGAGATAACTGCTGCTGTACCGCAGAGACCGCATTCCGCAAAGTCTGAAAGCTCAGAAAGCAATACCTCTCTCTCCTCTACCTCCATGCCGAGATAATCCTTTGCAACCTGCACAAGAGATCTTCTCGTGATCGAAGGAAGTATGCTGTCTGACTTGGGTGTTACGAGCTTGTTGTCCTTCGTGATGAAGATGATGTTTGCCCCGCCGGTTTCCTCAAGCTTGGTCCTGGTACCAGGATCAAGATACATATTCTCGTCAAAGCCTTTTTCATGCGCATCTACTATCGCATACAGGCTCATCGCATAATTCAGTCCGGCCTTAATGTGTCCGGTTCCGCGTGGAGCCGCACGGTCAAAATCACTGATCCTTACGGTTATGGGCTTAGCGCCGCCCTTAAAGTACGGTCCTACAGGAGTCGTAAACACTCTGAACTGATACTCGTTTGCGGGCTTAACGCCTATGATCGGATCCGAACCGAACATATAGGGTCTTATATAAAGAGTCGCACCGCTTCCAAAGGGCGGAACATAGCCTTCATTGGCTTTTACGACCTTCTTGACCGCATCGACAAACTTATCCTTGTGATATACCGGCATCTTAAGACGGGCTGCAGAGCTCTCCATCCTCTCGCCGTTTAAGTCAGGCCTGAACACGACGATCCTTCCGTCCTCTGTGGTATAGGCCTTCAGGCCTTCAAAAATGGTCTGTGCATACTGGAAGACGCAGGCGCACTCGTTAAGAACGATATCCGCATCCTCGATTATCGCACCGTCATCCCATGAACCGTTCTTAAAATTCGATACAAAACGGTAATCCGTCTTAATATAACCGAATCCCAAATTACCCCAGTCAATGTTTTTTTTCTCCATATCAAGCCCTTCTTTCTTTGCCAGATTTTATATACAGCAAATGACACAAAATTATGTAATTTACTATAAAACTTATAACTTCACCCTGTATTTGTCAACTGCCGCCTTATTATTACCCCTTTCTTTTCCAGGTCTCAAAACGGTACTCTATGTCAAAGCAGGTCATTTCCTCACTCTCATCCGTTAATTCAAAGCCTTCTTTCTCAAGATCAGGGAAATATGCATCCGCAGTATAGGAATAATCGATCTTTGTGATAAGAGCCGTATCGCACCAGGGCAGAAGCTGCCTGTAAATACTCTCGCCCCCGATCACATAGATCTCCTTATCCGTAATATCCTTAATGCATTCAAGCAGCTCATCGACCGAATGCACCACTATGGCATCCTTTATCTTAAGCTCCTTGTTTTTTGACAACACTATATTGGTCCTGTCCTTTAAGGGCATGCCTCCCGGGAAGGTATCAAGAGTCTTTCTGCCGTATATGACCACGTTTCCCGTGGTGATCTCCCTGAATCTCTTATGGTCGTTTGGGATACGTATCAGGAGAGAGCCCTTATAGCCGATCGCCCAGTTATTATCTACAGCTGCTATCATCTTCATATTTTTATACCACCTGGTTATTTCATAGAAAACGCTGATTTATCAGCTATTTCGGTTATACCGCTACAGGTATGTTGGTTATCTGCGGATGTGTCTCATAGCCCTCAAGGCTCACATCATCCTTTGTAAACTCATAGAAATCCTTAATATCGGGGTTGAGCTTAAACACAGGTGCCGGCAGCGGTTCTCTCTTTATGAGCTCCTCTACCAGCGGTATATGCCTGTCATATATATGGGCATCGCAGATAACATGCACAAGCTCTCCGACATTCATATCGCAAACCTGTGCAAGCATATGCACAAGCACCGCATACTGCACCACATTCCAGTTGTTGGCCGTAAGCACGTCCTGGGATCTCTGGTTTAATATCGCATTTAAGGTAAGCCTGTCCTCGCCTTTTCTCTGCGTGACATTAAAGGTCATGCTGTATGCGCAGGGGTACAGGTTCATTTCATGCAGATCGCTGTGTACATACATATTGGTCATGATACGTCTGCTGAAAGGATTATTCTTAAGATCATATATAACCCTGTCCACCTGATCCATCATGCCTTCTTTGTATTTATGCTTTACACCCATCTGATAGCCGTAAGCCTTGCCGATCGAGCCGTTCTCATCAGCCCAGGAATCCCAGATATGGGAATTAAGATCCTTGATATTATTTGATTTTTTCTGCCAGATCCAGAGCATCTCATCCGTGGCGCTCTTAAGTGCCGTTTTCCTGAGTGTCAGGATCGGAAATTCCTCTCTCAGATCATATCTGTTCACAACGCCGAATTTTTTGACCGTATAGGCAAAAGAGCCGTCTTCCCATTTCGGCCTCACCTTCTCTCCTTCGGTGCTGCATCCGTTATCCAGGATATCCCTGCACATATCTATAAACACTCTGTCAGCCAGACTCATCTCATCCTCCCGTATATCATCTGTCCCATTTATCACACAGTGAATTGATCTGATCCGCAAATTTTGCAAGATCCTTGTTTGCACCTCCCTCATTGTGGGAAATGACTAAAAGCAGTCTCTGTCCTGCAGCCATAAGTCTCTCAAATACAGACGAAACAGCACGTTTCTTCTTCTTTGCGGTGATCCTGATACCTGCGGGCTCGCTTAAGAATTCATTTGCCGCAAGATCAAATACGGCTCCCGAGAACGGGGCATAGGTATTAAAAGCATATTCTTCCCTTAAATAGTCGGCAAAATCATCACAGACCGTATCATCTCCATGGACGACAAATACCCTGTCCGGATTGTTCTCAAAGCCGAGCATCCAGTCGGTAAGTCCCTTTTTATCGGCATGACCGCTTAAGCCTACTAACTGTTTTATGCTTTCCCTTATCTCTATCGTCTCGCCAAAGAGCTTTACTTCCCTGGCATCCTCGCAGAGCGCTCTTCCGAGCGTTCCGACCGCCTGATAGCCGACAAACAGGATCGTACACTCTTCTCTCCACAGATTATGCTTTAAATGGTGCCTGATCCTGCCCGCCTCACACATTCCGGATGCCGAAATGATGACCTTGGGCGTTTCATCAAAGTTGATAGCCTTGGACTCATCACTTGTGATCGAGAGATTAAGGCCCGGGAATCCCAGGATGTTTACTCCCTTGTGTACAAGCTCAAGAGCCTCCTCATCAAAGCATTCCTCAATGTTTTTATTGAAGCTGTTCGTTGCCTCCACGGCAAGCGGAGAGTCCACATATACCTCAAAATCCTCATGACCGCTCACAAGCTTTTCCTGCTTGATCTGTCTGAAGAAATACAGAAGCTCCTGGGTCCTTCCTACCGCAAAGGAAGGGATCACGACATTTCCTCCCCTGTCAAATGTTTCCTTTAATATCTTTGTA
>JAILPG010000268.1 GCA_024699595.1 Lachnospiraceae bacterium
AATGGAAGAATATCACAACAATCTGAAACTATTACAGTTATACAGAACTGTGATAGGGCAGCCTGATCCCGGGGAAGTGATCGAGAGACTTATGATTAAGAAAAAAACGGAAGAGATCAGTCAGCTCTTTGTTGATTTTTCCCCATACAATGAAGAATAATATTGCTGGAATTGTATTTTTGAGGGTTTACTGAAATCATTCTTTATTCCGTCATCCCCACCACACAGCTCTTCCTGCAGAAGCATACACTGTAGGGTACTACGGTGGCATAGCTGTCCGGTAAAGTTCCGGCGGGTCATACAGCCTCAATCTCCTTCACCAGCTTCTTCGGAGCGATGAGCTTTAGGAAGTGCGCGTGGGACAGTGCGTAGAATTTAGCATTTTCATACTGTACGCTGTGGACAGTAGCTCTTATGATATGATCAATGTCGTCGGGATCTTCGGTTTTCCGGCCTTTCTTTTTTGGGACTTCGGACAGGGAGATATTCGTTCCGAAGCTGTCTATAAGTACCTGGAGGTTTCTTGGGCTGCATTCGAAAGTCATATCAACGAGGTTCTCTTCCTGATGATAGATCATTTGCGGGAAAGTACCGGAATAGACAATGGGATCAAATATCAGACGGCCTCTGATCTCTTTATAGTATTTGCGTAATGTTTCCGGAATTTTCTGGCGGGAAGCCTCTTTCATTTCATCATTTTTTCCAAGAACAGAATGAGTGTTCACTTTAATGATCCTGTCTACTCTGAAGTGGACAGGATTATTGTGATCCTTATGTGTAGCGATCAGGTAGTATTCACCGTCATTCCACATCAGGGCATAAGGGTTCAGGATATATGGTCTGTCCTCATTATTTGGCTCAAAGGATATTCCCTCATCACAGCTGCTGTTTTCATAGCTCCCATATATTACTTCTATCTGTTTCCTGCGTTCTATTGCGTCGTAGATCACCTGTGTATTGTGAAGGATCACGGAAGAATATCCGGGAGAAACCAACACGGAGGTGCGCGGTCTCTCAGGAAGATCATTGCCATCCGAAAGCTTTCTTACAATCCGCTTATTATCGCCAGAGTCAAATGACGGCTGCAACGCATCCAGCCGGCGGACAAGAAAGTGCTTTTCTTTTTCGGAGAGAAAGCGGCTGCTGTTTATTGCGCCGAAGATCAGTTCCATATCGGATGCGGACAGCAGGGGCTCAAAATAATAGCGTCGCTGGGAACCTTTTGCATTGCGTGTCTTTCCGTTATATATCCCGTCTGCCTCGCGGCTTCTTATCATTCCCCCGAAAGTTCCTGAGAAATAAATATTGAGACGGTGTATCAGAGTTTCGTCCGTGTCCGACAGCATACAGATCTCATTCATCTTGTTTGTCATTGTCCTGGTATCAAAAAAACTGTCGTATTCGTCTGGATGCGGAAGGAGGCGGGAAAGCTTCTCCACGATCTCAGAGCATGACATTGCGTGATCCCTGTCGGTGCAGGTCTTTAAGATATAGAAGATAAGAGGGATGTCAAACTGTCTTATGAGCTTCCTAAGTTCATTAGCTTTGCCGGTATCTGCCTCAGCTGCTTTTTTATCCATGGTGATCGTTTTCATTTAAGCCCCTCTGTTCGGTTTTACTTCAGTATATCAAAAAAAGAAAAATTTTGCAGGTTTTTCTTTTGCACCGGGAATACAATGTGGACATATTCAGAAAGGACACCGAGCATATGAACTGCCTCGAAAATATAAGAGAAGAATTGCAAAGATCTGCAGACGGCGGAGACATGGGTTGGATGCAGTTATGTTTTGAGAAAGAAAGAGATGCCGATGTATTTGAGTTTATCAGGAAAAGGATACCGGATGCGTTTGGCAGAGAAACCATAAAGATCACAATAAGCGGATACGCCTTTTCCCTGTCGATCATCTTCGGGGAATACAACATAGCAGAGAAATATCTGGATAATAATAAGTACAGTATTTATTTTACAGAGGACACGACCATCAGAACAGATTCCGGATCCAGTGGCCGGGAGATATGGAATGAATTTCCTCTGTATAATGATGATCTTTTATATTCGAAAAATATTGATATTCCCGAAAAGCTCAGGTTTAAGATGCTTAAGAGACTGAATGAAAGGAATATGTACGGATCAGCCGTCAATATCAGGAATATTTCCGGATTGTACAGCAGCAAAGTGCAGGCAAAGATCATAAATGATTACAACAGGCATCCGGAATACTTCATTTACCGGAACGGTCCGTCCATGATAGACGATATCAGGGATGCCTGCTTTCTTATGAGACTATACAGGGATGATCCGGATAAGCTGAAAACTCTTATGAAAAAAAGGATTGATTATAATGAGATCGACTGTATTTCTTTGAGCTCTGAATATGTAAACATCCGTGTCAGAATGCTTGAACGCTCCTGCGCTTATGAATGGCTCGGGGAGTATAAACCGGTTTTGTATGCAATTCTTATATGTCTTTATACCGGGATCGAAAAGGCATGTGAAGAGGATATCCTTTATATGATACTGGATGATGAAGAGCATAATGCGGAGTTGAATAAAATAAAGAAGATCAAGGCAGAGTTTGCCCGGTTCATAAGATCTTTCTCTATGGGAGAGGATGATTTTATGAAGAGTATGGAGATTATAAAAAAACTGGGAATGACTAAAACTATTCATGCACTGTCCTTTGGAAGGTCAGTGCTGAAGCGTAAACCCGTATTCGTCGTAAACAGACCGGACGGCCTCAATATTGAATCCTTTTTTGGTATAGAAAAAGTGCGGGATGAGGATACATCTTCAGATACAAATGAGAACAGCCTGAAAATGTGCCGGTATATGAGATTTGCGGAAAGCATCGGAAAGATCCGGTACGGAGATAAAGATAATGAGGAGCTTAAAAGACAGATCGTAAGCATATTAAAGAGCAATGCAGAAGTGCTTAGGGATTCGTTCCTTGTGTTTGCGGAAAAGGGTTTGATCCCGGAGGAGTGTCTTGACTATGTGACAGATAAAGTTAACAGATCTCCGGACTGTGCATATATGGTACCGGTGATGATCATGCAAAAGTATGGGGGATTAAGATCCTTCCCTCAAAGGAAAGAGGAAGGCTTTAATGGATAATTCGGAGACGGCAAAGAAAATAATAGATACAGCCTTAAGGAAGGTTAAGGAGGATTCCTACCGTCTGGTATATGCTGTCAATATCCTTAAAGTTGTTCCGTTTAAGGAGAAGAACCTGAGTATGATCGGCACGGATGGGGAGCATCTTTTCTTTGATCCGGAAAGGGTCATGCAGAGTTATCGGTATAATGGAATTGATTTGATCAGAGAGGAGATATTCCATGTGATAATGCACGGTATCCTCGGTCATTTCGAGAGAACAAAGGAGTTCAGCCATCCGCGCCTTGCCGGGTTTGTGATGGATCTGGAGATCGAGGAGATAATGGAAGAACTGGGGATGAACCGGATCTTCAATGCCCTTCCAAGACCTGACTGGTACAAAACCATTGGATTAAACCTTTATAACAGGGCTTTGAGAGATAAGGCGCTGTATGATCAGGTATCCAGAACAGGAAAGATGAGAACGCTGGATGATCACTCACTCTGGTGGGACAGAAGTAAAACGAAAGGGGAGAAGGATTTTACTTCACATGATAATGGCAGTGTCCCGATGGATCTGAACAGAAAATGGGAGGAGGCCAGAAAATATATCCTGGGCAGCAGGAAGACAGGCGATGTAGACGGGAAGCTGATCATAGGGATGCTTAAACGGGACGGCACGGGTTTTAAGATAAGAGGAAAGGGAGCCGGTACGACAGAATGTCTGATCAGGGCAGAGGGAAATAAGTATTCTTTCTCGGAGGTTCTGTCACTGTTTATAAAGAACCGCATGGTATTCAGGGTTCAGCCCGATAGTTTTGATCCGATGCTTTATGAATACGGATTGTCCCTGTACGGGAATGTTCCGCTTATGGAACCGCTTGAGGAGACTGAAGAGAAACGAATAGAGAATCTTTGCATAGCCATAGATACAAGCGGTTCATGTTTTGATAAAGCCGGGAAGTTCCTGGATCAGGTAACGGGGATCTTTGATGAGGCGGCGGGGGACTGTCGTTTCGGGAATATATATCTGATCCAATGTGATGACGGGATCCATAATGTCAGAATACTTGAGGATATGGAAGGATTAAGTGAGATAAAGGACAGCATGACATTTGAAGGATTCGGAGGTACGGATTTCTGTCCGGTATTTAATTGGATAGATGAGAATATTGCCGCAAATAATGAGGAGGTGGATTGTCTTTTATATTTTTCGGATGGGGAGGGCAGATTTCCGGATAAAGCACCGGTATCAGATTATCCCGTGATATTTGCACTTCCCGGGAAGGAATATCAGGGAGAAAAAAAGATCCCAGACTGGATCACAGTGACTGTAATGGATAAAGAATAGATAAGGAGAAATTAGGATGAGCAGTATTTATGGAGCTAAAAATGCGGTAAAGGATGGGATAAGGGCGTATCTCTATAAGGATGAAAATGGTGATTATGTGATGAGTGAGGTTAACCGTCTTCCGTTTTACCTGGAGGGAAGCCCGGGAATAGGTAAAACAGAGATGGTGTCTGAGATTGCGGAAGAACTGGGCATAGGATTTGTGAGTTTCAGCATAACCCATCATTCCAGGAATACGGTGCTGGGACTTCCGGTCATAAGTGAGACTGATGGATGTAAGTACACGGAATATACAATGTCCGAGATCATAGCAAGAGTGGTTTCCGAGTATGAATCCGGAGTAAAGGAAGGGATCCTTTTGCTGGATGAGTTCAATTGTATGTCTGAAACACTGATGCCTGTGATGCTGGCGTTCCTGCAGACCAAGAATATCGGAATGCACAGGCTTCCCGAAGGCTGGATCATTGTACTTTGCGGGAATCCCGTTAGATTTAACAAGAGTGCCAGGACATTTGATGTTACCATTCTCGACAGAGTCAGAAAGATAGATGTTGAGTTTGACGCAGATAGTTTTATTTCCTATGCGGAAGAAAGGGGCTTTGATCACATTGTCTTAAATTATCTGAAACTCCATAAGGACACGGCCTTTATCTGTGAACCCGGGAAAGAACCGCGTGTGGTCACTCCCAGGGCGTGGGAAAACCTGAGTATCGCACTTAAATTATACGGAAAGACCGGAGGAGCAGTTGATGAGTCTGTGATAAAGCAGTTCATAAAGAGCGGGGAAACAGCCAGAGAGTTCTGCAGATTTTACGAGCTGGAGAAAAAAAACAATATGAGCCGGGATGATATGGAGAACATAATGAATGGAAAAAATATTGACGGGTATTGCGGGAAGCTCGAAGGAATGTCATTTGATATGAGGTTTGATGTGGTGGATAATCTGATGAAGCTCATCTTAAGCTGTGTTAGTGAAAAAGGGACTAAGCCGGCTGCGATCTGCAGATACATTGATAATGTGCTGTCACTGTTTATCAAATTTGGTGATGAGTCTCTTCTTGAGAAAGCCTTTTCATACATTAACGGCAATAGCAGACTGCTTGCGATCCTTGCCAAACATAAGAGCGGGATGTTCCTTAAACTGTGCAGTATGGTATATTATGGCACTGTTGTAATAGCTGCTGATGCATAATAACCGGGCGAATAACAGTATATATAACCGGGCGAATAACAGTATTTCGCAGACATCGTTCCTGATGTGGAAAGGTTTTTCTAAATATGATAGACTTAAAGTCCATGTAGTCCGGACTTGTAATGTCCTGTGTTATCTAGTCCTGAAAATGAAAAAAGGTGACTTTTATTCAAAATCTGCATAGATTAGTGAAATTGGAATATGTTACCTTTTGAATATTCTGGCGAATAGAAGAACTTTTCT
>JAILPG010000029.1 GCA_024699595.1 Lachnospiraceae bacterium
CGATACTATCCTCGTGCGCTCAACATCGATACCTGCATCCCTTGCCACTTCCATATCCTGGCCTACAGCCCTCATGTCCTGACCGAGCTTTGTCTTTCTAAACCACACGATGATAAGGCACATGATCGCAATGATGATAAACGTAAGCACCGGGATCTTCACCCCGCCTATGTTCAGTGCAAGCATGTTGTCAAGCTTCTGACGCATGGACAGAAGTGATACGGTATTTCTGATGCCGTAGCCTCTCGGAAGCTTGATTGAAGAATGCTTGATGGGGATGATCTTACCCATTAAATAGAGCACGATGAGCTGGTATATTCCGTTTACGAAAAACGCCATGATGTAGCTTGTTATCATCTCACGTCCCTTTGCCTTGTTAAGGATCTTTCCGCAGAAGATCCCAAGAAGCACGGAAATGGGCACTGAAATGATCGCCGCAAGGACCATTCCGGGAACACCGACTATCTGCCAGTCACACACAAGGATAAGCGCTATCTCTGCTGCCATCGCACCCAGAGTCATTCCGAAGTTTAAGCCCATTCCCGCCATGATAGGTATGAGAAGGCTCAGTATCAGGAAAGAATTACGTCCCATTCTGGTGACTATCTCGTTTATCAGCATCTTAGGCGACAGTCCCGAAAGCGGGATACATACCGCACAGATGATTATGAACATGATCGGCACGGAGGCCTGTCTTAACATTGATCTGTTTTTCTCGTTCATCTTGATGCCTCCGTTTTTCTTGTAAGTGCAAACAGTATCATGCCCATTGAGGCAATGATCCTGATTATCTCGGATACATCCATATGGATCATGTTATTCATGACTGTCGGCGTCATCGTAACGATACCCTGGAAGAGGATCGTTCCTACTATAACGTTCATTATGCTTGCCTTGTTTACGGATGCGCCGCCGATGAGTATCGCGGATACGGCAGGAAGTGCCATATAGAAGGGTGCCATGTACAGCTGTATGAAGCCGAAGCCCTGTTCATATACCAGGATCCCGATCGCAGCAAGCCAGGTTGACATAATAACTGAAAGCATCCTTATCTTATCCACGTTTATTCCTGCAGCCCTTGCAAACACGGGATTTGATCCCACTGCCGTCATGGCTGTTCCGGTCTTGGTGTGCAGGAAGGCCCACATTGCAAACGCAAGAAGGGCAAAGAATAAAAGCGTTCCGGTAGGAATGGATATGTTTCCTATCTTGATCTGTGCAATGCCTGCAAGAGCCTGGTTAAAATAGCCCTCCAGGCTTATGGTGGTCCTGAGTCCCTTTCCCGAAAGACCCCATACCATATTGGGACTGTGGTAGGGAAGCACCAGCCACATCATGCACATGAGAGATACGGAAGAAAAGCCGACGTAGGTGGCTATCATCATCTCTCCGCCCTTGATCTTGTTAAGGAGCCATCCGTAGAGCATTCCGAGCACGATGGCAAAGGGAGTCGCTATCACTATCGCCATAAGGAATGACATTCCGCCCTTAAATCCCATCTCTATGGATATCGTGGCGCCGAGAAGCCCCGATATGATGCCAAGCGGCAGTCCGAAATTGAGGCCGCAGCCCGAATGCACCATCGGAACCATCGCAAGCACGAGTATGCCGTTCCAGCTGAAACGGTTGATGATATTTGATATCTGGGTTGGCAGATCCGCTCCGACAAAAGGAGCCATGATCAAAAGTAACAGCAGAAAGCCCGCTATAATGAGTCTCGGGAGTCCGAACTCCTTTAGCGCTTCCTTGATCCTGTCCGAAAATTTAACGGTTTCTTCCATGTTTTTTACCTTCTATATATTGTATTTAAGGATTATGCAGGTTTTTTCATAGCTCATCTGTCTGATGAGCTGCGCGAAATTATGCAGGTTTACTCTGCGCAAACATCAGCTCTCCGAACTCTTCCGTAGAGCTTCCAGCCGGGAGTATCCCCGATATTTTTCCTCCGGATACGATAGCTATCCTGTCGCAGGTCTGCCTGAGCTCTTCAAGCTCCGAGGAGATCATCACGACCGTGACTCCGTTTTCCCTGTTAAACCTCTTAAGTGCCTCGAGTACGAGCGCCTTGGCACCCACATCAATGCCTCGCGTCGGCTCGGATACGAATAACAGACGGGGTTCAAGTGCAAACGCCTTGGCAAGGCATATCTTCTGCTGGTTTCCTCCGGAGAGTTCTCTTGCCTTCTGCTTGGAGCTTGTGCACTTTATCTGCAGTTCATCGATATATTTCTCGGTGACCTTTCGAATCGCGGGCTCATCTCTCCATTTGATCAGTCCGCCAAGGAGATTCTTAAGATATTTGTTCTGTATCTGCATAGCGGGAAATGCAACATTCCATTCAAGCGATTCATCAAGTAAAAGTCCCACTCCGCGCCTGTCCTCGGATACAAAGGCAAATGATGAATCAAGACATACGCGCGGGTTGTTAAGCGGAATGGTGTTACCCTCGAACACTACTCTTCCGCCTGCTTCATACAGACCCATGATCCCATTGGGGATACCAAGCTTGCCCTGGCCAGCAAGACCGCCGATCCCCAGGATCTCGCCTTCTTTTACCGAAAGGTTCACATTCCTTACTGTCTCTCCGGGCATGTCGACCCAGAGCTTTTCTATTGAAAGGATCGTTTCCGCATCGTCAAAGTTTCTTTCGGACAGGGAGGTCTTAGCGCTTCCCTCGACTGACCTTCCGACCATGCACTTTGTGATCCTGGGTATGCTCGTTTCCGATGCCGGCACGCACTCTACCATAACGCCGTCTCGCATTACGGCAACCGTATCGCATACCGATAATATTTCCTGTAATCTATGTGTAATGAAGATGACTGAAATGCCCTGTGCGGACATGCTCTTTATGGATTCAAGAAGAGCCTGGGCTTCACGCTCGGTAAGAACCGCGGTAGGCTCATCTAAGATAAGCAGCTTTAACTGATCCTTTGAAAGCTCTCTTGCGATCTCGGTAAACTGCTTGTGGCCTACAGGCATCGTGTTTATCATCATGTGCCTGTCGATCTTAACTCCCATTCTGTCGATCGCTTCGGATGCCTTTTTATCGATCCCGTCACGATCAAGCGTATTCAGTCTGTCTCCGAATAATTCCGAAATGAAGTTCTGTTTCTTTGGTTCCCTGTTTAAGAGTATATTTTCTGATGCATCAAAGCCGGGAATAAGCGAAAACTCCTGATGCACCATACCGATCCCTGCCTCAATGGCTTCAAAGGGGGTGCTGAAGCTTACCTTTTTTCCGTCAAGGATGATCTCCCCTTCATAGCCTCCGGTCGCAGCTATGTCAGCCGCACCGAACAGGATCTTCATAAGTGTCGATTTTCCCGCACCGTTTTCCCCGCAGAGACCCATGACCTCTCCCGGAGCCAGGTCAAGATTTATGTCAGTTAAGACCTGATTGCCGAAGAAATCCTTCTTTATGCCCTTCATAGATAGTAACGGTGCACTGTTTGTATCCATTTAATATATAAATACCTTTCTCAGTTTTAGTGAACGAAATGACCTTTCCCGTATACGGTATCAGGATGAATTGACGTTCATTGGTAAACAGCAACAAGGAGGAGGAGTTATAAAAACCTCCTCCCTGTCCTGCTTTCAAAAACGAATCTTCCGATGCGTTTATTTATTTGATAGTGAAGTACTTCTCAGGAACCTCAACCTTTGTTGATCCCATGTAGTGTCCGGGATCACCCATGATATATGTATCCTGATAGATAAGGAATGTGTTCTCAGCCTTTACGCCTGTGTCTGCATTTGCATAATTGCTTCCGTTCCACTCTGCGCCGGGTGAGAATACTCCGTATGCCTTTGAGATGTCATCGATATCGGTAAGCTCGCTCTCGCCAAGGATGACGTTTCTTGCATGCTCAGCAAGACCTGCTGATACGGTGTAGCCATATGAGAATGCCCATGTTCCGAATCTTCCTGCTCCGCCTTTTTCACAAACGGCCTTTTCAACCTTTGCAAGGATCTTTTCGAAGTCACCAGCCTCCTCTGTGAGATCGATTCCAAGAGCTCCGGGATATCCCATAAGAGGTGAAGGAAGGTCTGCTTCAATGAAGTATCCGCCGCACTCAAGAAGCATCTTAAGAAGCGGCTCTGTGTGAGCATCATTTGTACAGAAGTAAGCTGAGTTTGTGCCGTACTTTTCAACCCACTCAGGAACATGCTCAAGGATGTATGCCTGTGCACCCGGAACACCAACGTCTGTTGTGGGATCGGGAGCTGTCTCCATTTCGAACTTCATTCCGAACTCGTTGCAGGCTTCCTTCATGATGGCAACTCTTCTTGACATTGTCTCATATGAAAGATGACGAGGGAAAGAAATGTGTACGAAAGTATCGCATCCAAGCTCATGAGCTGTACGGATCATCAGATATCCTCTTGCAACGAAGTCGTTGTTTACAACAAGATCTGCTGCAGAACCGATCTCGGGAAGATCCTCGTGAGCCTCACCTGCTATACAGATGATGTCAGGTCTTCTCTCCTTGATCTGACGGAAAGCTTCCGTTGTTCCGGGGATAGCCTGGTTAACGATGATAGCCTTCATAAGGGGATCGTCTGACAGGTTCACGATAGTCTGGATGGTGGTCTCAAGCTCTTCTGTGAAGTTGTCTGGATAGATAGCAAGAGTTACCTTGTCTTCTCCGTACATTGCCTGGAAAGCCTCAGCTCCACGTCTGTCATCCTCTGACTGTGATACGGAACCGGTTACGATACCGATGTGGAAATCACCTTCTGCGTCTGCGGTGTCTGTGCTGTCTTCTGTGGAAGCACCATCAGACTTGTCTTCGGTCTCTTCCGTTGCTGTAGTATTATCAACAGATTCGATCGTTGCTCCTGTGCCGGCTCCGGCGCAGGCCATAAGTGATACTGCCATTGCAGATGCCAGTATCAGGCTGACTAATTTCTTTTTCATACTGTCCTCCTTAAAAAAATAAAAATACGGAATAATTATACACTATCTGCGCCAGATTACAATCACGAAATGGACTCCCTTGACCATTTTTATGGTATACTTAGACCCATGATGGACAATTACAGTTTTGATGCATTCATAAGTTACAGCCACAAAGACATGGACTGGGCAAAATGGCTCCAGAGACGTCTTGAGACATTCCATGTCCCAAAGGATACGGAGGCAGAAAGCAAAACAGACAGGCTCAGGGTATTCCGCGACCAGACCGATCTTACCGGGGTCGAGCTTAACGAAGCCCTTGAAAAAAGCCTCGGATCGTCAAGGTATCTGATCGTCATCTGCTCTAAAAGCAGCGCATCCTCTGTCTGGGTCAACGCCGAAGTCATGGCTTTCCGTAAGGAAGGACGTGAGAAATACATCATCCCGTTCATCGTCGAAGGTGAACCGGAATCGGATGATCCAAAGCTTGAATGTTTCCCGGAGGGGCTTAGGAATCTTCCGGACGACCAGCATATGCTCGGAGCAAACGTACAGGAGATCGGAAGGAACAAGGCTTTCCTTAAGGTCATCTCCATAATGCTCAATGTAAGATTCAACCGTCTTGTTGACAGACAGAAGCAGCGGAAAAGACGGCTGTTCTTAACAGTCGGAAGTATCGCATCCGTGGTGCTTGCAGCCGTGCTGTTTCTTGTGATCCGAAATGCAATGATCTCTAAGGAAAACCACGAGCTTGCCTACGATACCTACCTTTCGGCCATGTCCGATGCATACCAGGGCAGAAGTGATGAAGACTTTAACAGTGCGCTTAAAAATGTGGATATCTCGGCAGTCGAGACATCGGCAAACGAAGGAAACGTTGAAGCCATGACCATGCTCGCCTCCTGCTATACCTATGGTTACGGCACACAGATTGATAATGTGAAAGCATTTGAGTGGTTTGAAAAGGCCGCGGAGCTTAATGACAGTCAGGCTCTGATCGCACTTGGAAGCTGTTATGCAGACGGGACGGGAACAGACATAAATCCCGAAAAGGCATTCGAATGCTTTTTGAAATCGGCAGAAAACGATTATACGGACGGCTATTACATGGTAGGACTGGCCTATCATGACGGCTTCGGAGTATTGCAGGATGATAAAAAGGCATTTGAAAATCTGAAGATAGCCGCCGACAGAGGCCATGAGGAAGCACTGATGCAGCTTGCCATGTATTACCGTGACGGCACAGGGTGTGAGCAAAGCCCCGAAAAGGCATATGAAGTAAATCTGCAGCTTGCCGATATGGGAAATACGACGGGGATGTATAATGTTGCCCTGATGAAGCAATACGGCTGGGGCACGGAAGAAAACCTTAAAGAGGCCTATGACTGGTACCGAAAAGGTGCCTTCCTTGGCGATTCCGCCTGCATGTATCAGGTCGGCATCTGTACTCAGGAAAACATCGGGACTGAGGACGCAGCCATGGAATGGTTTGAAGACGCAAAAAAAGCAGCGGAAAGTGAAGGAAATGAAGCGCTGCTTGAGCTCATACAGGAAGCCATGGATAAGTAAACTCTATTTCGATCTTTTTATTGTTATCTTATCAAGTACTGCTTTGGGATCCTCCATCTTACTAAGCTCGATCCTGCAAAGCCCGGGGTATTCATTGGTCAGTACCGCAAATATCTTACGTCCGTAGAAGTCATCATCATCGTATACGGCCCATATGCCGTTAAAATCGCCAAGGCTTATATCCGTTTCCTGAAGACTGGCACCGTCAGATACCGCAAAGCTCATATGCTGGTTAAGATCATCCTTGGTAAGTGTCCTCTCATACTCCAGTATCTGGATAAAGATCTTCTCATCATCCTTTGAAAGAAGCTTAACATGCGCAGTATAGCCAAGCAGCGGATCCGTCTTTTCTTCCTGTTCCACTGCTTCATATTCCGCCGGCGCCGTTATCGTATATGCTCCGATCTTTACGGTCGTTACCCTGTTATGCCTGACCGCAAACACAATGATCAAAACCAGAGCTGCGATCACAGCCGCCGTCGCAAAAATAACGATCCTTAGGTTATTCTTTATCCAGGTAATCGTCCCGCTTCTCCTTTCGCCGTATCCCCCATCTCTCTCCGCTAAAGTACCATGAAAAGGCATGTTTTACAACAACGGGCGTGCTATTTATCAGTCCTCCTTTATTTCGAATACGTCTCCATCATTTAACACATGGATTTTATCTGCATGACCGGCAAACTCCGGCATCGTTCTAAAAGCCCCGGCGCTTTCCGTATGCATCGGGATTATGATTTCAGGCTGCGTCATATCCATGAGTTTTGCCAGAGTTTCCACGTATGCATGCCCACTGGTATGAAGCTTCTTCATGTGAGTCTCATCATCTCTTCCCCGCACAAAATCCACAATAGCCTTATCGGGAGCCGTGCCGCCTTCAAGATAACCTTCCCACAGTGAATATGTTATGAACGGATCAGTCATCTGCTGCATCAGTTCTTCAAACTTTCCGGGTTTGATCTCAGGATTTCGGTTTGGTCTCACAAGCATCACAAATCCCTTCTTCATATACTCATCCGGATCAGCCTTCCAAAAACTCTCCAGTCCGTTTTGTGGATTAATAACACCCTTCAGATTGCTCATACATCCGTTATACCCTTCCGGGCAAAGAACATATATTGTCTTCTTATAACTGTATTTTTTAGGATAGTCCTTATTTCGGGCATCGATAGCCAGCTTCATGATCTCTGCCTGATAAGGATCGCACAAAAAAGCTTTCTCACTCGGTGTTGCATGATAAAACTCCATTATGCTGTCGAGATTCGTTGATGAAACAAGGACTATATTCTCTTTATGAGCGTTAAAGATCTTTTTTGCTTCTTCCCCAAGCTGACCTTCGTCTCTGACAGTGCTGCTTTTTGCCTCTTGCATTCTGGATATCATTGTTCCTTCCGTGACAAGGATATCCACTTTCCCCACATTTGTCTTTATCGTATTTTCAAATGTTTCCGATCCGGGAATACCATGTTCCCTGAAATCTCCCGTATAGAGTATCCTCTTACCGTTCATATCGATAAGGAACATATATGCATCTATCGCAGAATGGTCGCAAAGAAGCGGTGTTACACTTATCCCACCGATATCCCGGGCTGTTTTGCTCTTCCAATACGGTTTCATCCTGTCTATCAGCGGCAATTCAGGACGAACATCATTCTTCTTTCTTTTGTTCATATGATCAACACGTGCAGCGATCGTTTTCATTATTGC
>JAILPG010000317.1 GCA_024699595.1 Lachnospiraceae bacterium
ATCAAACCGAATATTGGCCGCAGGGAACACAGCCTGTATGTCGACAACGCGAGCATGGAGCCTTTGCAGCTTGGGATACTTGCTGCCCTTACGCCGTCTGATGTCGAGGTGGTGATGTATGATGACCGCCTCGAGCCGATCTCCTATGATGAAAAAACCGATCTTGTTGCAATAACGGTTGAAACTTTTACGGCCAGGCGCTCCTATGAGATCGCTGATGAGTACAGAAAGCGCGGGATAAAGGTGCTCATGGGAGGTATCCATGTAAAGCTCCTTCCCTCCGAAGCTAAGGAACATGCGGATTCCATAATGATCGGCGATGCCGAGAGTGAATGGGCCAACATGATAAATGACCTAAGATCCGGGACGCTTAAGGAGGAATATATCTGTAAATGCTTCAGTATCCCTCAAAAAGGGGTGATAACAAGGCGTGATATCTACAAGGGCAAAAAATACATGCCGATCTCGCTTCTACAGTTCAGCCGCGGGTGCAGATATAACTGTAAATACTGCGCAAGCAGCGTGTATTTTGAACAGCATCATTACACAAGAGATGTAGACGAGGTAGTTGAAGAGATCAGGTCGCAGAAAAGAAAGCTTCTGTTCTTTGTAGATGACAATATCGTTGCAAACAGGGAAAAAGCAAAAGAACTGTTCAGGGCCCTTATCCCTCTTAAGGTACGTTGGGTCAGTCAGGGAAGCATAGACATGCTCGATGATGAAGAGCTTATGAGATTAATGGTAAAGAGCGGATGCTTAGGTCTTGTCATCGGCTTTGAATCCATTCGTCCGGACAGCATCGAAAACATGAAAAAGGGTGTAAACCGTAAATTTGTAAACGACAATTACAAGGAAGCCGTGGAAAAATTAAGGCACTACGGACTTCAGACCTGGGCGGCATTTACCATAGGGCACGATACCGATACTCTTGAATCGATCCGCGCGACCTGTAAATTTGCGATACACAATAAATTTACCTTTGCGGCCTACAATATACTGATGCCCTATCCGGGCACGCCCCTGTATGACGAGCTTGAGAAGGAGGGCCGCCTTCTGTATGGCGGAAAATGGTGGCTTCATGAGCAGTACCGGTTTAATTACACTGCCTTTGTACCAAAGAATATGACTCCGGATGAGCTTACGGAAGCCGGATTTAATTGCAGGCGTGATTTTAACAGCCTTTCTTCCGTACTCTACCGCCTGTTTGAACCAAGGACCAATTTACGCAATCCGGTGAGGTTTTTTACCTATTTGATATATAATCCTGTATTTCGCAGGGAAGTGTTTGAGAAACAGGGCATGACTTTTGGATGTCTGGAAAAAGATGAAGAGGAGAGAAGGCATGAAAGTAACAATGATCCTTCCGGCGATCGGGAAAAAGCCTGATGAGAAGTATTTAAGATCCTGGCTGATGGAACCGCTTACCATTGCCGTACTAAATACCCTGCTTCCAAAGGATGTAGAGAGGGAATTCTTTGATGACAGGATCGAGAGTATTGATTATGAAACCGATACCGATGTTGTACTGATAACTGTTGAGACCTATACGGCAAAACGGGCTTATTATATATCGGAACAGTTCAGAAAACGTGGGAAAAAGGTGATCATGGGCGGCTATCATGCAACACTCGTTCCTGATGAGGTCAAGGAGCACTGTGATGCCATAATGATCAATAACTGCGGCGAAAACCTAAGACTTCTGCTTGATGATATCAAAAACGACAATCTGAAAAAGGAATACATCGGAAAGCCCTGCATAGATTATAAAAAGGCCGACCGTTCGATATATGCAAAGAAGATGAAGAAATACCTCCCGGTCTCTTTGGTGGAAACTGGCAGGGGCTGTTTTCATAACTGTGAATTCTGTTCGATCGCAAAATACTATGATTCCGGTTACATACACAGAGATGTAAGCGATATCATCGAAGAGATGAGATCCTGTAAGCATAAGCTGTTCTTCCTGGTGGATGACAGCATCTTTTCAAATAAAAGCTTTGCAAGAGAGCTTTTTAAGGAGATCAAGAAGCTTAAGGTTACCTGGACCACCCAGATCACCCTGGATATCGCAAAAGATGAGGAAATGCTGCGTCTTATGAAGGATAGCGGCTGCGAGATGGTGCTTATAGGCTTTGAGTCCATTAACAGCGGGAATCTGAAACAGATGAACAAGGAATGGACTGCAAGGCTTGGAGAGAGAGATGAGCTGATAGAGCTTATACACAGTGTCGGGATCAGCATTTATGCATCTTTCGTATTTGGCTTTGATGAGGATACCGAGGAAAGCTTTCAGAGGACACTTGAATTTACGAAAAAGCATCAGTTCTTTGTCATAGCGTTCAATCATCTGTTAACCTTCCCCGGAACACCGACCTACAGGACCTTTCAGGATGAGGGCCGGCTTATCTGCGATAAATGGTGGCTTCAAGAGGGTTATACCTTCGGAACGATCTCCTTTGTCCCCAAATCGGTATCGGCAGAGGAGCTTCGGGCTCTCTGCAGGAAGTATAAAACAGAGTTTTTCCGCTTTTCATCCATCCTTTCCAGGGGTATCACCTGTTTTAAACGTACCAAGAAGCCTTATATCAACTTTGCCTACTGGTATATCAATATCCTGTTTCATTTTGAAGTGGATAAACGGATCGGGATCCCGGTCGGAGAAAACCTTGAGGAGATAAAAAAATGAGCGCAGAGTTCATGCTTGCCAGGGAAAATGACGGAGAGGGCATACTTAAGATCATGGAAGAGGATGCGGTAAAAGGGGATATAAAGCTCCTCTATACAAGACGTCCCAATCCATACACCTCTCTTATGAAGGAAAGCAGCAGGTCCGTCATAGGGGTTTTTAAGAAAGCAGAAGAGGTTGTCGGAACGATCGCCTGCATACCCCGCAAAATGTATATTAATTCGGAAATACGGACTGTCAGCTACGTTACAAATATGAAACGTTCCCACGGGTATGACGGGCTGATCAACTGGATCGAGGCGTTTAATAAAATGTATGATCCGGTTGATTCCGAAGTTTTTTTCTGCTCTGTGGTCATAGAAAATACAGATGTTATTAAAATGCTTACGAAGCGGAGAAAAAAGCTTCCGTTTTCCGTTAAGATCGACGGATACCGCACCTATATCATAAGCCCTACGGCACACATAAAGGACCCCTGTCCGGGTCTTTGCTTTAAAAGGGCAGAGGAGAAAGATGCAGAGGAGATACTTAAGTTTCTGAAAGAAAACGGAAACGGTAAGAACTTTTTCCCGGTGTTTGAGTCTTTTGACGAAGATAACCTGCCTGATGTTACGGATTTCTTCATTCTTTATGATAAAAATGGGATCAAAGCCGTCGGTGCTCTGTGGGACCGCTCTGACTGCAAGCAGTATATTGTGGAGAGCTATTCGCGAAAGATAGCTTTTCTTCGAAGGTTTAACTTCCTTCTTTCATTACTTGGATATATTAAGATCCCAAAGGCCGGAAACCGGGCTGATTTTGCATTTCTGTCATTTTTCCTGGCTGAGGGTGAACGGGCGGATCTGTACAGGACTTTTCTGTATCATATCCGGAAAGAGATGGCCGGAAAATATGACATGTTTGTGCTCGGGACCAGTAAGCATAATAAAAAGCGCGCAGTTTTAGACAGTATCAGAGCCATTACGTTTGACACCCAGTTATGTGAGGTGAGGATGTCTGACTTCAGAAATGTTTCCGATATTGAGTTTGATCACGAACAGCTTGAGGTTGAATGCGCACTGTTGTAGATATTTCGTACTGCAGATGTTTCACTGAGAGAGTATTATGATTTGGAAATCTGTATCTGCCGGGCCGGGGAGAGTTGGCCCGAACAGTATCAGGTTGCAGAGTTGAAGAAATATTGATGATCTGTATTTCAGACAACGTCTGAATACCTGTTCTGAAGTGACAGTCATGCAAAAAGGAACCGTTTTGATGCGGTTCCTTTTTGATGGTGTGCCGGATGATGCACGTTTCTACGTTTATTCAACGGGAAAACCCCATCCGGCTCAGTCGTAATAGCTCACTCCAAAGTATTTCCGGTAGATGTCCATGACTCCTTTTTCCGTAAGCAGTCTGTCAAAATCTTCATCTGATATTTCTACACGTTCGGTCAGTACTTTTTTTATCTCCTTATCCATGGTATGTCTGATATCCGTATTTACCCAGCTTTCGTGTGATAAAGAGAAAGACTTTACTGATCTGCCGCCTATGATAAGCCTGTCCTTTAGCATTACAAGATCGCATGCATAGGACTGCCAGTCACTGTAAGAGCTGTCCTGCAGGAAATATCCGTTTTCTGAGAATAAACCGCCTCTTTCATGGGACCGGCTTAAGGAGCCGGGCAGTGTTTTGCACTTTACACCATAGTCTTTGAGAATATCCACGATTTTAATAACGGGCGTGTTTTCGGGGCCCTGATCATCGGAAGTGTTTTCTTTTCCCGGAAATACCACTTCCTTTATATCTATCTTAGATTCGTTTATAAAGCACAGAAAACTATTTCCTTCAAAGTAAAAAATGCGTCTTCTGCCAAGATCCAGCTTTCCTGCGTCTTCTTTTTCCCATGTATAACGTACTGTGAGAAATATTTCTTTATACCCGTCAAACTCAAGATACGCACTTAACGGCATTGCCGTTCCGCCGGTTATACCATTCATTTCCATCACCCCCGCATGCTGTTTACGGATTTTTATTTCCTCCACATTTTACCATAAAAGGCACACATATAAAAACGGGCCGCTGACAAGGGAAACGGCTTGACAAGATACGCAAAAAATAGGTATTATCACTATACAAAATACAGCAGGCAGAGCCGGAATAAAGCTTTCCGGAAGAGATGCCGGATCAGAAAGGTTGGTGTTATCGGGTATGTTTAAGAGAATTTTTGAGATCACGGGAAATGTAGCAATCATTACGGGATGTTCTTCAGGACTGGGTGTTCAGATGGCCAATGCTCTGGCAAATCAGGGCTGTAAGATCGTAGCTATAGCCAGAAGACAGGAAATGCTTGAGCAGGTCTGCAAAGATATAGCACACGATCATGGTGTTGAGACAATGCCCATCAAATGCGATATAACCAAGACAGAAGAGATAGAGGAGACGGTTAAAAAGGTAATGGACCGCTTCGGCAGAGTGGATATTCTTGTAAACAACGCAGGAACAGGTGCTGTGGAGCATGCTGAGAACATTACTGACGAGCAGTTCCAGAAGGAATTTGACGTAGACCTTTTCGGTACCTTCAAGTTTGCACGTGCCGTAGCCAATCAGGCCATGATCCCTGCAAAATACGGACGTATCATAAACATCGCTTCAATGTACGGCCTTGTGGGCAACAAGATAGCAGGCTCTGCTCCCTACCATGCAGCAAAGGGAGGAGTTGTAAACCTTACAAGAGCGCTTGCGGCAGAGTGGGGCGCATACGGGATCACCGTTAATTCGATCTGTCCCGGTTATTTCTATACACCGCTTACAACCGAAACATTAAACAGTGATTTCTTCCAGCAGGCAGCAAAGGCCAGTATTCCTCTTGAGCGTTACGGAAATGAGGGAGAGCTTGATACCGCGGTAGTATTCCTTGCTTCCCCGAATTCATCCTATATTACGGGAATCGCCCTTCCGGTTGACGGAGGTTATACCTGTATTTAAGGAGCATATACAGACAGTCTGAAGGAACCGGCTCATCTCCGGTTCCTTTTTCAAAGTTTTTGCATGAAACCAGCCTTAAAAGGCAGGAAAGGAGTTATCCGGTCATGATAGAAACAGGCATATATTCGATCCTTCCCCCAATAATCGCCATAGCGCTTGCACTTATCACCAAGGAAGTGTATTCATCCCTCTTTATCGGGGTTATGTCCGGGATGGTCATTTATGTTATCTTTGCTCATGAGTCTTTTGTTGCGATCTTTGCCCATATGTTTGACATGATGGCAGGAAAGATTGCGGACAATTCCTATATGATCATATTTTTGGCTCTTCTCTGGGCAGTGATCACCCTTGTGGGAAGATCGGGCGGAATGGAAAGCTACGGGAGACTTGCAGGAAAGAGGCTTAAGAGCAGACGTACAACCACGCTTGCCACCATGCTTTTGGGGATACTTATCTTTATAGATGACGGATTTAACTGCCTTACGATAGGAACGGTCATGAGGCCGATATATGACAGGCAGAAGATCTCAAGAGAAAAGCTTGCCTACATAATCGATGCTACGGCAGCACCGGTCTGTATCATAGCGCCGGTATCCTCGTGGGCAGTCGCTGTAGCCTCCGAGGTCAGCAAGACTGACGGTTTTAACGTATTTTTGTCCACTATCCCCTATAATCTGTATGCTCTGCTTACGATCATCATGGTGCTGTTCATCACCCTGACCGGTAAAGATTTCGGAAAGATGAAGAAAGCCGAGGAAGCCGCAGCAAAAGCGGATGCACAGGATGGGGGCATTGATACTGATGATAAAGACCCGGAAAAGGGAGGAAAGGTCATTGATCTTGTGCTTCCGATCGTAATGTTAGTGATCTTTGCGATCCTCGGAATGGCTTATGTTGGTGGATTTTTTGAGGGTGTACCGTTTTCGGAGGCCATTGGTGAGAATCCGGTGGCAGGACTGTCGCTTGGCGCATTCGTCGGCCTTGTTACGGCTTTTGTGATGTATATCCCCAGAAAGATCTTAAGCCCTAAGCAGTTTGTTGAATCTATCGTAAGCGGGATAGGAAGCATCGTGCCTCCCATGATCATCCTTATCCTGTCATGGTCTCTCGGCGGGGTATGCCGTGAGATGATAGGTACGGGAGAATTTATCTCCGGTTTTGTATCTTCGGCGGATCTTCCTCTATGGATGCTTCCGTTTATGGTATTTGTGATCGCCGCGCTTATGTCGTTTTCAATGGGTACCTCATGGGGAACCTTCGGAATGCTGATCCCGATAGTGACGATGATCTGTGCGGCAGCAGGCGGCGGACTGTTAGTCCCGACTCTGGGTGCGACACTTGCAGGATCCGTATACGGAGACCACTGTTCACCGATATCCGATACGACCATACTTGCATCTACCGGTGCGCAGTGTGAGCATATCAGGCATGTTGAGACCCAGATACCCTATGCGACTCTTGTTGCCATAACCTGTGCCATAGGTTATCTGATCATAGGGCTTTCAGGCACCGCATGGGCAGGACTTATTACCGGAGCGGTATTGCTCGTTTTATCGGTCATGGTGCTTGGAAAGGTTAAGGAAAAATAAAAAAAGATTCAACTTCCCTTTAAAAAGGGGGTACAGGATTTTAAGAATCATACCGATATAATATATGATACGGGTTCATCTGTTTATTTGAATTGAAACGATCCCTGTATTATACTTTTTATGGTGAATGGGATTATCCCGTTTACCACATCGGCAGCGAAAGGGGCTGATAGTATGGATATTCCGGCACTGTCTATGGCCATGTCACAGATGAATGTAATGAATCAGTTCAGCACCGCCATGCTCTCAAAGGCAATCGATACCTATGGAGAGAGCGGTGACGATATGGTTAAGATGATGGAACAATCTGTTAATCCCGAACTCGGTGCCAACATTGATGTCAGCGTGTAATAGGAACAGCCTTTCCGGGATGGACCTCATCACATAACAGACTGACACAAAACGGGCATCGGATGAGGCATTGTGATATGTCCGGGAAAACAAACCGGCTGCGGTAAAGCAGCCGGTTTGTTTTTCATTCAGGAAAATGCTTATTAAGACGCTTTCCCGTATCAGCCCTTAAGTCCGAGGATCTGTAACGCAAATCCCAGACAGAAGATGATCAGAGCACAGAGGCCTATCGCGATATAGCCTGAAACAGTTATCACTTTCTGCCTTGGTGCTTCTGTATTATACTGATCCACTAAACCGGATGGTTCCGGATCATTTGCAGAGACCACGTTATCTTCAGAGGATATCGATTCTTCCTCGGATACTTCACTATCTTTCTTCTTTATCTTAAGGATATGACAGATATATTCTTTTGAACCCTCGATCTTACAGATACGGAAATATACAAACATGGCAAGGATGATCCCTATTACAGCCGGAGCAAGCAGGAGAAGTGAGGTGGAGAGGATCTGGAACTGTGTATAGCCTTCTTCTGCTATCTCATTAAGTATTTCCGAACCGCCGTCATACATTTTATCAAGCATCCCCGATGCAAGATAGGGCATCGCCGTATTGTAGCCGTTTATCACAAAATGGACGATAAACGGGGCAATAATGCTTCCTGTTGCCTCCGTTAACAGTGCACAGAAGAAGCCTATATAGGCAGCATAGAAAAGCTGGTTTAGGTTTAAGTGCATCAGGCCGAAGAAAAGAGAAGATACGGCTATGGCAGCAAACACTCTTCCTGATCTCTTAAGGCCTGACAGGATTACGCCCCTGAAGGAGAGCTCTTCACACAGGGGACCTATAACGGCTATTGCAAGAAATGTCGGAATAAAGGGGAGATCCTCCATTATATCAAGTACCGCATCCATGGCTATGTTTGTTGAAAATAGCTGGGAGATCGCATTAAGCCACTGGGCACCCGGCATTATCAGAAATCCAAAGAGGATACATAAGAACACTGTGGAAAGTTTGATCCTTCTGTGCGGGATCATGTTTTTCAGGTCGGCCTTTGTAACGATAAAATAGATCGGGACAGGCAAAAGTATCACTATCTCGCCAAGTATGACCGCCTCAATGGCTCCGATATCTATTCCGGCTGCGCTTAAGAGCGAAACCAGTACTGTTGTCAGAAGATATGATATGATCATGCACAAAAACAGTGCATTGGTATGCTTTACGATTCTGTTTTCCTTAATCATCAGAGGTATTCCCTTCAGAAAGTCTTATTGACGTATCGGTTATGATTATCCTTCTTTCCTTATACAGCCTTCCGACCGCGCGTTTGAACTCATTTTTGCTCATGCCGGTCTCTCTTTTTATGATCTCCGAACCGGCACGGTCATTAAAGGGCAGCACTCCGTCATAGCTTTCGATAATATCAAGGACTTTTTCTGCATCCTCATCCATCTGTTTATAAGCCTTTTTCCTGAGGCTCAGATCGAGCTTGCCGTCCTCCCTGACCCTGGTTACCCTTGCGTTTATAATTGTATTTACGGCAATCTCCGAAAATATCTCGTTTTTTGGGATGAGTCCGAAATATCTGTCATCAACGGCAACAAAAGCTCCGATTTCTTTATTTATCTCATATATTCTTCCGCTGACCATATCATCTTTTTTATATGGTGAAGATCCTGAAAGGTAGGGATAGACCTTCATCGTAAGGCATAGTCTTGAGCTTTTGTCTATATAGAGGGCAGCAAGGATCTCTTCATTAGGGACCGGCTTTTTGGTCATCTCGGCATAGGGCAGCAATAGATCCTTTTCGAGTCCCCAGTCTGCAAAGGCACCGATCTTTCCCACATCGCGGATCCTTAAGACGGCTGTCTCATTTAGGGAGATCGCAGGAGTCTTAAGTGTTGCCGTAAGTCTGTCTGACGAATCCCTGTATATGAAGACGTTAAGTATATCTCCGGGCTTTGTTCCGGAAGGTACTTCCTTTGAGGGCAGTAACACCTCGTCACTCTCCGAAATGCCGTTCTCATACGTGTTTTCCGAAGGATCTTTTAAATAAATGCCATGTTCGGTCTTTCTTGTAACGGTCAGAGTCTGTGTCTGTCCAAGCTTAAACATCTTTAGGCTTCCTTCCTTTTACAGTGAACGGATGCTGTCTGTATCATTCCATAACATAAAGGCTGAAATCATATCTGTCAAAGCTGTAATCGCCTTTCGGATCAAGCTTCTGTCCCATCAGTCTGCCGTCAGTTATGCCGTCATCTGCGTTATCCGAGCTGTATCCGTCTAAAACGGCCACCCATACGGTATGTCCTTTTCTATTTTCCTCGACCTCTTTAATATCCTCGATATTTGTAAGCCTGTCATCATAAAAAGGAAGACACAGGGCGAGCCCTTCTGCGTCCTCTATAGTATACAGGATATCCCCGTCCTTCACATTGTCGTTTAAGTATGAGATAAGCCTGTCGGGGTCGCCGCGGTACTCGGAATTATAAGCGGCATAATATCCAAATAATCCTATTAAAACTTCCCCAAAGAGAACTATATAGCCGGTTTTTTTGCCAAAGGAAGCCGTCTGTATTGAGAAAAACAGCCATAAAAGACCCATGGAAAAGAAGAGATATCTGTCAACAAAGATGTTTGCAGTCATGAGCTTTGAAATGATGGTTCCAAAGACCAATACTCCGTAATACGTAAGGAAACATGCTAACGAGAACAAATCTTCTTTTGTCCGGTCTTTTTTTATACAGAGTCTGACAAACAGGATAACCATATACAGGGACAGAAAGATGCTAAAAGGCGTAAAGCCCGTAGTATAGGGGTATCTCATGTATTTTATGAAGACGGAGAGGGTCACATCCGGCATGGAAAAGTAACCGCTCACACTCTTAAGCTGCTTAAGAGTCACTAAAAGACATGGAAAATAAAGCACTGCCGTTGACAGAAGAATATATACCCAACATTTTATGTTTTTTCTGTCATAAAAGATAAAATACAGTAAAAGCCACAGATATACAAAGCCTGCGGTAACAAATGCGAAGTGATGGGAGTAGCCTGCACCCACGGAAAACAGTACAAAGAGGATGCAGTTTTTCCTGCAGGGGTCGCAGATGATCTCATAAGCATAGATCCCGCTCGCTGTTGCAAAGAAAAACCCGAGGGAATACATCCTTATCTCCACACCGTAAAACATCATGCAGGGCATAAAGGTAAGGGCAAGGATGAGTAGACAGGAAGCGAGGTTTCCGAATCTTTTTCTGACGCATCCCGCACAGCAGAGCATCGTAAGCACCATAAAAAAGGCAGATGTAAGCTTCATTACGGGGACACGGTATCCGAATATGTCGGTTGAAAGCTTCAGAAGGAGGTTATACAGCGGAGGCAGCGTATCATTCATGGATCTTGTAAGCACCCCGCCGTAATCCGTTCTTATGAGGGTGGCGGTAAAAGCCTCGTCAAGCCAGACATTGTTGTTTAGCGTCAGCGAAACATAAACAGCCGTACACAGAACAACAAATATATAAGGAAGGTATTTCGAGCTTAACAGCCTGTTCAGATTGGAAATCATATCTGGATCTACTCCGTTTGGTCGGGCATTTGTGTATAGCAGTCAAGACAATGTTACTATTTTTTGGGTTTTTTGCAAGTACGGCACCCGCTATATACGGCAGACTGTTTCAGGCAGACTTTGCGTAAAAGTTGTATTTTTCTCAGCTTTGTATTACAATAACGAAGTATATGGGCATTTTCACGGATGTCCGTATAAGGGTTACAAAAAAGGAGAAGTGTATGATATCGAATCAGATACTGCAGTCAACCATTGACGGCCTTAAGGATATCGTCAAGGTGGATATGGCTGTGATAGACACAGACGGCAGGGTTTTGGCGTCTACTTTTGATCCTGTAAGCGATTACAGGGAGGAGGCCGCAAACTTTGCTGCATCGGCTGCGGACAGCCAGGAGATGCAGGGATGTCAGTTTTTCAAAGTCTATGATGAACTGCTTCTTGAATATATAATAATCATCCTTGGAAACGATGAAGATTCCTTTACTGCGGGAAAGATCGCGGCTTTTCAGATCCAGAGTCTTCAGATCGCTTACAAGGAAAGATTTGACAAGGATAATTTTATCAAGAATCTTCTGCTTGATAACCTCTTACTTGTGGATATTTATAACCGCTCCCAGAAGCTGCACATCCCTACGGATGTAAAAAGAGTTGTCATAGTTGCTGAGATCGACAATTACAAGGAATTTAACGCTCTTGAGAGCATTAAGAACCTTTTGGCAGGCAGACCGGGAGATTTTATCACCGCAGTTGATGAGAACAGCGTGATCGTGGTGAGGGAGATAGCTGAGGATGAGGGTTATTCCGACATAAGCAGGACTGCCGAACAGATATATACGCTGTTTTCCGAAAAGATATCCAAAGCCCTTCATGTATCCTATGGAACGATCGTAAAGGATATAAGGGAGGTGAGCCGCTCCTATAAGGAAGCAAAGATGGCTCTTGATGTAGGAAAGATCTTCTTTGATGAGAGAAATGTCATAGCCTATAGCGAGCTTGGAATCGGAAGGCTTATATATCAGCTTCCGATACCTCTGTGCAAGATGTTCATAAAAGAGATATTTGACGGGAGCTCTCCTGATGATTTTGATGAGGAGACTCTTACTACGATCAACAAATTCTTTGAAAACAGCTTAAATGTGTCCGAGACGAGCAGACAGCTCTTTATACACAGGAACACGCTCGTATACAGGCTTGATAAGCTTGAAAAGTCCACGGGTCTTGACCTGAGGGTATTTGAAGATGCCATAACCTTTAAGATATCGCTTATGGTATCCAAATACATGAAATATATGGAGGATAACAGATTATAGGTCAGAAGGGGATCTTTTTGACGTATTGGGGAGATATTTAAGGGACGAGGTGAGTAAAAATGATAACATTCCAGTCTGTGAGCAAATCTTATGCCAATGGCGTACCTGCCCTTAATGATGTGAATCTGCACATCAACAAGGGTGAGTTTGTGTTCATAGTAGGTGACAGCGGCGCGGGAAAATCCACGCTTATCAAGCTGCTTTTAAGGGAACTGACGCCTACATCGGGACAGATCATAGTGAACAATTATGATCTTGCCAAGCTCCACCGCAGAAAAGTTGCAAAGTTCAGACGCAGCATAGGGGTTGTATTTCAGGATTTCAGACTGCTTAAGGACAGAAATGTCTATGAGAACGTTGCTTTTGCGCAGCGTGTTATTGAGGTTCCTACCAGACAGATCAAGAAAAATGTTCCTGCAATGCTTTCATTGGTAGGACTTGCGGGAAAATACAAGGCAAAGACAAGACAGCTTTCCGGAGGCGAACAGCAGAGAGTTGCTCTTGCACGTGCCCTTGTAAACAATCCGCCCATTCTATTGGCGGATGAGCCTACAGGAAATCTCGATCCGAGGAACTCATGGGAGATAATGAAGCTGCTTGAGGAGATCAACAAAAGGGGTACGACAGTGCTTGTAGTAACCCATAACAGGGAGATTGTTAATGCAATGCGCAAGCGTGTCATCACTATTAAAAAGGGAATAATAGTGAGCGATGAGGAGAAAGGTGAGTATATAGATGAGGATTAGTACATTAGGTTATACCTGCAAGCAGGGATTTAAGAATATATTCAGAAACAAGATGTTCTCCCTCGCAACGATAGCAACGATAGCCTCCTGTATCTTTTTGTTTGGATTATTCTATGCCATAGTCGTAAATGTACAGTATACGGTTAAGGAAGCTGAGACAAACGTGGCCGTGACGGTCTTTTTTGACGAAGGCATCACGGATGAAAGAATACAGGAAATAGGAAACGAGATACAGAAAAGACCTGAAGTCTCAAGCGTTGTATTTGTATCTGCCGAGGAGGCATGGAATTCATTTAAGGATGATTATCTCGGGGAATATGCTGACGGCTACGAGGGTGACAACCCGCTTGAAGGAAGCGAGAACTATGAGATATACATGAACGATGTATCGAAACAGCATTCGCTTGTAGCCTATCTTGAGACTGTGGATGGCATCAGGGAGATAAACAGATCCGATGCAACGGCGAATATCCTTACAAATATCAACAATATCATCAGCATGGTATCGCTTGGGATAATCGCGATCCTCTTTGCGGTCTCTTTATTTCTTATAAGTACTACGGTTGCAATGGGTATTTCCGTCAGAAGGGAGGAAATATCCATAATGAAACTTATCGGTGCCACTGATTTCGTGGTAAGATCCCCGTTTGTGATAGAGGGTATCCTGATAGGGATCATAGGAGCGGCACTTCCGCTGATCGCGCTGTATTTTATATATACAAGCGCGGTAGAGTATGCTATGACGCAGTTTTCTGTGTTAAGCGACATACTTAAGTTTCTTGCCGTGGAAGATATCTTTTCCAAGCTTATTCCCATAGCACTTATCCTGGGAGTGGGACTTGGATTCTTTGGAAGTATAATTACCGTCCGCAGGCATCTGAAGGTGTAGCGGAGCAAAACAGAGGGGTCAGTAAATGCGGACAAAACGGGGAACAAAGATTTTTGTCCTTACAGCCTTGGTCTTTTTGCAGTCTTTCGGACAACCGGCAAGTGTTTTATCTGCCACGCTTACCAATGATCTGATCGAGAGCAGCGAAAAGGAAAGGGAGTCGGCGGAACAGAGCAGAAACGCTCTTCAATCCGGACTAACCAATGTAAAATCACTGATTAGCAGTCTGGAGAAGCAGAAGGACGATCTCGAGAGCTTTATAACCGAACTGGATATGGATCTTGCGGCCATTAACGAAAAGATAGCCGCCCTTAATACGCAGATCGGGGAAAAAGAAGAAGAGATAAAGCGGACAACCGAGGAACTGAGCGAGGCTGAAGCGACGGAAGCCCATCAGTATGATCTGATGAAAAAAAGGATCAAATACATGTATGAGAGGGGAAATCAGGGGAGCCTTGAGCTTCTTCTTTCTGCGGATTCTTTTGCGGATTTTCTTAATAAAGCCGAGTTTATCGCAAAGCTTTCGGAATATGACAGACAGCTTCTTGACCGTTATATAGAAGCAAAAAATGATACTGCGGCAAAAAAAGAGATGCTCGAAGAGCAGAATGCCGAGCTTCTGACCATAAAAGACGGGTTATCAAACGAGCAGGAAGCGATGCAGACGCTTATAACCCACAAGGAAGCCGAGATCACGACCTATGAGGCCGATATTACCAACAAGGAAGCGGCCGTAAGGGAATATGAAGCCGAGATCGCTGCCCAGAACCAGCTGATAAAGGATCTGGAAGCAACAATCCTTGCCGAGAAGAAGAGGCTTCTTGAAGAAAACAGGAAAGCGATAGTCTATGACGGAGGCAAGTTTGCATGGCCTGCCCCGGGCTATACAAGAATATCCGATGACTACGGGATGAGGATGCATCCGATACTCGGAGTGGAAAAGTTCCACAATGGTGTCGATATGGCAGCACCTTCCGGCTCACCGATACTTGCGGCATATGACGGGGAAGTTGTTGCGGCTGACTACTCATCATCCATGGGAAATTATGCTATGATAGACCATGGTGACGGATTGTATACGATATACATGCATGCATCTACGATCGG
>JAILPG010000010.1 GCA_024699595.1 Lachnospiraceae bacterium
TAAAATATCCTCGTAGTAGCACTGTATCAGAAACGGCGTAGCATTTAGGGTGGCCGCGATGTCCTCTTCCCCGGCCTCTGACCGTCCCTTATTGCAGATCTTTAAGTACTGCTCAAAGAGCCTTATGGCTCTGTGAAGATCCGCCTTTACTCCCCATCCGTAGAAATACAGCTTGCCAAGTTCCAGGATTGCCGGAGGATGAGGCAGTGCCTTTGAAAAATACATAACAGCATTTTTATAGTCGCCTGTATGATCTGCCTCATCCTCTGATCCTGACCTGCCCCTTTTCGGAAAACTCCCCTCTGAGTGGATCCCCTCTAGATCACTCCCCTCTGAAAGCATCCCCTTTGTCATACTCCCCGATGAGTGGATTCCCCCTAATATACTCTCCTCTGAAAGATCCCCCTTTGTTATACTCCTCTCAAAAATGTTATCCCCTGCTATACTCTCCTCCAGGTATTCCATGCCAAGGACATACATCGCTTCTTTTTTTTCCGTAAGAGTCTTAAGGATCTCGATCCCCTTTATTTTCGCATCCTTAATGTCACTCTTAAGAAGCGCCATGCCGGTATTGTATTTCGTATCCTCATCGCCTGCGTTTCTTACTATGTCGTACAGAAGCAGTGCGATATCCTTATGTCCGGCGTTTTCGTACTTCTCCGCAAGTTCTCTGTAATTGATGGTTTCATATGGATCTATTGATACGGCGTCCATCCCGATGCCGTACATAAAAGCGTTGATTATATAGGAAGCTCTCTGCTCGGTAATGCCAAGCTCCTCAGTGATATAGCTGTTTATGGAAGATATCCTTGCACCGATCGCCGGTCTGTCAAGCCTCTCCATGTCGCCGAACATTCCGGCAACACCTGCAGACACTGCAAGCTGGAGGGAAGTCTTTTCCCTTACGTTGGTAGGCATCAGGTCCTCAATAAGGCTTGATAAGACTTTCCTGTCATTGAGTATGTCCATACCGCGGTGCTTTATTATCTTTCTGAGGATAACGTATCCGTCCTGCATCTGATCTCTCCCGCCTATATCAGGGAAACTCTGACGTGATCAGAGCTTCCCCATATGCAAGCTCCCCTGTATGATCTCCCCCTTATTGACCTTCTCTCCCCGTTCTCTAAAATAAAAAACACCGACTGAAAATAACGCCGGTGTCTCTGTATCCATCATCGATTCCTTAATGTCGTCATACGGGAAAAAAGCTGCTTCCGTGCCTTCCCGTTTACAATCTTCGATTTTTGATCTAATTATGTGCGATTCCAATTCGCCAAACGACTTACTGTCTCAATGTATTACGTTTATTTGTAAAAATCTTGCTCTATTTTATATACAGGTTATTCCTCATTCCTTAATCTTTAATCTTTAATCCTTTATCCTTTATCCTTTATCCTTTATCCGGATTTTTAAGTGGATTTCAAGTTGGTTCTGTTACTTCGTGACGCATCTGTTTGGATGCTTCCCGTTACCTCGTGACGGTTCTTTCTGTCTGTTCAGTTTTTATGTGACGCTTCTCGCTTATTTTTGTCACATTGTCATTATACAACATGATCTCAAATTTGAAAACCCCCTTTTTCAATTTTTTTTCTTTTATATTTCATTGCTTTTTCAATGTAAAAAACGAAAAATATGCCTAAACCCTTAATTTTTCCTGTTTTAGCCATATCCTCGTTCCCCGGATTTATGGCTAATTCTTAAGTTTTCTCTGATTTAGCCATTTCCGTAAATCAGGTGATATGGCTAAATCTTACATTATTCCTACTTTAGCCATTAACATGCAGCTGTGATGTATGGCTAAATCATCATATTTTCACGTTTTAGCCATAAATTCCACAAAAAATGGACCACCAACCCCGTCCGGGGGGCCATTCGGCAGGTTTCCCTGCCGCGTAAGTGGCCATTTTGCGTAAGGGTCCATTCTGCCACTTAAAGGTTCATACATTCACCAAAAAAATACCCCCTTGCCGGCTGCCCGGTAAGGGGGTACATAAATGTCCTGAATACTAAATACTGAATACTAAATACTAAATACCAAATGCTCAATGCTCAACGCAGAATCCTCAATGTTCGCTGTCCATCGTGTGGTGCAGCTTTGAGTTGCCGTGAACACTCTCGCTGTGCACCTTCTCAAACTCTCCTTTGAGCCTTCCGAACACTTCAATGAGCTTGGGCGAGAACACGCCGCATTCGCCCTGTACTATCATGTGGAAGGCTTCGTCCGGGGTATAGGCTGCCTTGTAGACTCTCTCACTGAGGAGGACGTCGTACACATCCGCAAGAGCCACACAGTGTACGCCTATAGGGATCTCCTCTCCCTTCAGTCCGTCAGGATAACCCCTTCCGTCATATCTCTCGTGATGCCATCTGCAGATCCTTGCAGATTCTGTGGCATACTCGGGATTCCAGCTGTCCTTGATGGAGTTGATTATCTCCTCGCCTCTTATGGTATGTCCCTTCATGTAAGCAAACTCTTCATCCGTAAGCTTGCCGGGCTTTAGGAGGATATTGTCGGGAATGGCTATCTTTCCTACGTCATGCAGCACACTCGCTGAGGAGATGAGCTCCACTTTCCTTGCCGTAAGACCGGTTCCCGGATAGCTCTCCATATACGCGTTTACCAGAAGATGAGTATATTTCTTCACTCTTTTTACATGATTGCCGTTTTCGAGATTACGGCACTCCACAACGGTTCCGAGCATCTCGATCGTGGATTCGTTGCTCCTGTCAAGCTCCGCGGTCTGCTTGGTCAGAAGCTTTATCTGCTTGTTAAGGGTCTCATTCTGCGCAAGGATCTTGTTATCAAGCTGCTTCATTCTCCTGTTTAATGACACAACATTCTTGATCCTTGCCTTTATGATGATCTCGTAAAAAGGCTTGTGTATGAAATCAGCGATCCCAAGGACAAAGCACTGCTGCTCCACCTCCTTGTTGTCCTCTTCGGAAACAAGGATAACGGGGATCCTTCCGACTATTTTTTCCTTGGCAAGGGTTCTCACCTGCACGAGGCCCATCTTGTCCGGGTAGGTGATACCCACCATGATCGCAAGTATCGTGTTCTCATTATCGTCGATAATGTTCCTTAAAGCATCCAGGCTGTCGGCCTCCAGAACCTCATACTCGTCTGCGATAAGATCCTTTATCTCTCTTCTTACTTCATCTTCCCTGTGCAGGATCAAAATCTTTTCACTCATACACATTCCCCCGGTCCGTGCTGCTTATATGATGTTACGCTTACTGTACCTGATCATTCAATATTCGGGCCGGCTGCCTGCCTCATCACCCGGCCTTCAGTTACATTATTTCTTCTTGCCTTCGATCTGGATATTGCTGTCGCCCTCAGCCTTAAGGGTCAGATCCTTCGATCCGTCAGCAAACCATTTCCTTCCGTTTATCTCTACAACGCTGTTTTCATAAGCCGTTCCGGCTACTATCACCTTGGCGGTCCCGGCATTCATAATGATATTGTTTGCCCGATCCTGTGCCTCTTCAAACTTCTTTTTCTCTTTTTTCTTGTTAAAGATAGTGGCCTCTATCTTCATGAACATATCATCGCTCTTTCGCTGTTCATCCGTAAACAGCTGCCCCATCTGGCTGTAGAGCTTCTCAAGCACTTCAAGCTCCTTGTCAATGTCCTTTACGAGCTTTGTGTATCTTATATGTTCCTTTACCATTTCATCGTCGAGGCCGACCTTCACGAGGGTCCTGGTAAAAACATCATTTCCTATATCCTGTACCGTTATCTCTTTGGTCGCATAGGTAATGCCGCCGATTATCGACCCCTTGCGCCCGGAGATCTTTATTTTTCCCTTGCAGTGTACATTGCTGTTTAAAATATAGTTGGCCTCTATATCACCGCCGACCCTGACATTTGCGGTCTCTATGAATCTTGCGGAGAGATTTCCGTCCGCCTTGACGGAGCCTTTCTTGGAGGCGTTGATGCCCTGCTTTATGATGATGTTTCCCTTGGCCTCTATTACGGCTCCCTCTACCACACCGTTTACATATACGTCTCCGTCGGCGGAAATGTAGGATCCGGCCTGGACATTGCCCGAAACATCGATGGAGCCGTTAAAGATCACGTTGCCCATCGGCGCCGAGACCTCTTTAAGCCTTAACACGTTTGATATCATCAGGCGGTCATTTTTGTATTCAACGATGCCGTCAATGTTGGAGACATAGGTCTTTCTGTCACCTTCTATCCTAAAACCTTCACCGCTTAAAACAGATAACTGCTTACCCTTCTGCGGCGGTATGAATCTTCCCGTTATGGTGCAGCCCTCTTCTCCGTCCGTCGCATCATGGTAATATACAAGCTTCTGATCCTTGTTGACCTGTTCGAACCATTCGATATCCTGATAATCAAGGGATCCGTCATCAAGCACCTTCGGCTCCCTGTTAAGCTCTGTCTTTATGAAAAATTCGTAGTATCCGTCATCTCCGGCAACCGGACTCTTTCCCTCGGCGATGACCACCGGTTCGTTAAGATGCTTGCCCTCTGTAAGCTCCGTTACTATGTCGTCCTTTATTCCGTACACAATGTTCTTGTCACGCAGCATCCTGATGACAGCTTCCTTCGTAATTTCCTCCGGAATCAGCACCATACGGATGGATGCGGACAGCTCATCAGGTTCTATCGTGATTATGAAGTCATCGTAATTGATGATCACCGGCGCCTCATCACCCTTGAACTCATCGGACATGTTTGCGAGCATGTACTCGCGCTTTTTCTTCATTTCATTTGCGGTGTACATGAAGCTTGAATAGTAATCAACATTGAGTCCGAGCTCAAGACCGGTCCTTAACTCGCGCATCTGGCGCCAGCTGTACAGCGGATTCCTGTAATGATCTATTTTTATCTGATGCTCAAGACCGAGCCTTAACTCACGCATCTGACGCCACTCATATTTGAGATCCGCGTATTCGGAGACTTCCACATGCCTCTCAAGACCTACTCTTATCTCTCTTAAGGAAATGCCTCTGTATTCGGGCAGAATGTAGTCTTCGATCTCCACGTGATGCTCATAGGCAAGCCTGATCTCGTGCAGCTGTTCTGCGTCATAATTCTGTTCTACATAAGGGATAATATCGACATCCGATCTGTTTGCCAGACGGATCTCCTTTAACACCCCGGCCGGGCGTCCGGAATAAGCTGAAAGGTTGCAGCCTTCTTCAAGGCCACAGCGCAGTTCGCGCATGATCTCGTGTTTTACACGGGGAAAAGCATACTTCCTTACATCGACATCATTCTTAAGCCCCAGACGGATCTCGTTCATCTGCAGCCAGTCAAAATCCGGCCTTGCATAGATCTCCACGTCAAGGCCTTCTTCAATTCCCTCACGGATCTCCTTCATCTGAAGCGCATGGAATTCTTTTTTTGCATAGACAGAAGTATCAAGAAAGTCTTCTTCTCCCTTTGCGATCTCCTCCACCTGCTCCTTTGAGAAGCCCTGTTTTAAAAGCATAAGTTTCTCTTTGACATCCATGTGTGATAAGGCTCTCCTCCCGGAAAAAGCGATGTCTCCAAACAAGTATTGCTACACCATTATTATATCAAAAACACTGCGTTTTACGCAATATGATAATCATTCCCAAATCTATTGACAAAAGTAATGCCCGGTTCTATAATTGGGAACAGTTCTCATATTCGGAGGAAAAAATGGATCCACATACAAAATACAGGACCAGACAGCGGGAAATACTCATAGAATACTTATCGGGCATGCCCGGCAGACACTTCACGGCTGCGGATGTCTGCGAACACTTTAAGGCCGAGGGAGCCCCCATCGGTCAGTCAACCGTATACAGAAGACTGGAAGCACTGGTGGATGAGGGCATATTAAACAAATATATCCTCGACCCGAACACCCCCGCCTGCTTTGAATATATCATCCCGGAGAGTCATACGGATGCAGGGACCTGCTTTCACTGCAAGTGTGAAAAGTGCGGAAAACTCATACACATGCACTGCGATGAGCTTGAGGGCATCGCATCCCACCTGCACAAGGAGCATGACTTCACACTTGATCCGCTTCGCACCGTATTTTACGGGGTATGCAGTGAGTGCAGGCAGAACGAAGGCTCCTTGTGAAGGTGTCCGTATACCGTGAAACGGGCCTCAAACAACACCTGCAAAAAAGCTGGAAACACAACGTATTCGTTTTGTGTTATGAAAGCGCAGTATCAACGGAGATTTTATATTATGAAAAAATATTTTCACATATCGATCCTCATATTGTTATCACTCTGCCTGTGTGCCTGTATAGCGGGAAGCAGAGAAGCTTCTGCAGACGGGCGTAATGCGGCAGATGATAATAACGTATCCGGCGAGGGAAAAATAAAGATCGTTACCACTATTTTTCCCGAATATGACTGGGTCATGAACATCCTTTCAGATAATCCGGCAGATATCGATGTCACACTGCTTCTCAAGGGAGGGACAGATCTGCACAGCTATCAGCCGACCGTAGAAGATATCGCAAAGATCTCAGACTGTGATCTCTTTATCTACGTGGGCGGAGAGTCCGACGCCTGGGTGGAGGATGCGATAAGCGATGCCGTAAACAAGGATATACGCTCTCTGAGCCTTCTTAAGCTTCTTGGCGATCATCTCAAGGAGGAGGAACTCGTCGAAGGCATGCAGGGAGATGAAGACGAGGACGAGGATGACGATAGAAACAACGCCGCAGAAAACGGAAGCGGCGATGATACGGATAACGGCAAAAGCGATGATGACGACAGTGAAAAAGAATACGATGAACACGTATGGCTATCGCTTAAGAACGCAATCCTTCTGACAGAGGGCATAGCCGCAGAGATCGAGGCTATGGATCCTGACAATGCTAAGACCTATGAACAGAATACAAAAGCATATGTTGAAAAGCTGTCCGCACTTGATGAAAAATATCAGGCCGCCGTATCAGATGCAGGGACAAAAACGCTGCTCTTTGGCGACCGTTTTCCCTTCAGATATCTGACCGATGATTACGGCATCACCTATTATGCCGCCTTTGCAGGCTGTCTTGCGGAGACCGAGGCAAGCTTTGAGACTATAACCTTCCTTTCGGAAAAAATGGATGAGCTTGGATTATCTTCGGTCATGACGATCGAAGGAAACGATCACCGCATAGCAGAAACTATAGTTAATAATACAAAAAACAAGGATCAGCAGATACTGACCCTTGATTCTTTGCAGTCCGTCACCGGAGATGATATTAAAAACGGCACCACATATCTGTCCGTAATGGAAGATAATCTCAAGGTGCTTACAAAAGCCCTTAATTAAGGAAAAGATTTATCCTTCCGTAGAATCATATATGTAATAATACATAAGCTTGTATTCTCCGGGCTTGACCTCATTTACTATTGCAAATCCGGACTCTTCTTCATAAAGCTTGTTCTTCTGCACCAGCATTACGGCTTCGTCATCACTCATGGAATAGTGTTTCTTTCCTATACCCGTCTTGTCATACTCATCAGTATCAAGACTGTATACGGTAAAATACATGCGCAGATAACGGTCTTTTGTCTTATCCTTGTTATCGCTTCCGAGATCCTCCATCTGGAAGACAACGGAAAAAGCATTGTTTTTATACATTTCCCCGCCTGCAAGCGGCTCACAGTAAAAGTCTTTTCCGTCTGCTCCCTTTCTGATGATACCGCCGTAGACATTGTCCTTATCGGCAGCATAGAAATCACTCTCGCAGAGATTTGCGCCAAAATACCTCTCAAGTATCGTATTTATCTGAGCCTGGTTGATCCACGAATAATTATCAAAGTTTATTATCTCTTTTGCCTTGTTGATCCTCAGCCATTCCATCGCAAAATGCGCATATTCCGCAGGGTTGTAATCGGAATTGCCCCTGTATCTCTGCTCGGAGAAATTGGAGAGGAAGATGTTTGCCTTGTACTGGAGATCGGAAGTGAGCTTTATCCCCTTACCCGTAAACTCTATGGGCCAGTTTCTTACAAAGTCCGCAACGCCCGAATCAAGCATCCTGAAATCATCATAGTTCTTAAGATACTTAGGATCGAAAGCCTTGAAAAGAGTAACGGCTTCATAATCGACGATCTGTTCGGGGCCGGTTTTATCTCCATAGTCCAAAAGCAGCTCAATGGCCGATTCACCTAACTGGATACCGGCTACTCTTACGCAGCCCGGCTCATAATCCTCACCTGTTACGTCTTCGATATGCTCTATGAGCTCTTCCGAATTGATAGAGCTGTCCTTGCCTACGATCGGGAAAGCAGTCCATCTGCCGTCGATCCTGGAATATATATAAGTATCCCATACCGTGGGGCCTGCCGTACCGTCGGTATAATGGGCTATCAGTATCTCATCCACGTTATCCTCATTCATATCGGCAAACTCGATCACTTCGCCTTCGTTGGGATTTCTCGTAAACTCATCCGTCCGAAGCGTTCCGCCGTCAGAGAACTTAATGGTATATTTTGTACCTTTTCTCTTAATAACGTCGTACTCTCCGTCACCGTCAAGATCAACATTCTTGTACTCCGGTATAACATTTCCGATATCGCCCTCGTACATGTAATATTCCCCGTCGTCGACAAGATTGAGGCAGTAATGCTCCATCATCACATCAATATAGTTATCTCTTGCAAGCCGGCAAAGTACATCGGGCTCGTAAACAGTATCCGATGCGACAGCTGCACCAACCGGGACAGGAGATGATATGCACATGGCCACGCTTGCCGCAAGGCATATCCCCGCAAAAAGATGTTTCTTTTTCATATTCAATTCCTCCGTTTCCTATATATTATAGTCGATATTTACAAAATTAACACTCATCTTTTTCATGACAATTCATTATGATCCGTAGTATCATTAAACTCATGAAAAACAGATACGATCTTACAATCAAAGCAGCATACCTTGGATATGTCGTACAGGCGACCGTAAACAATTTTGTCCCGCTGTTATTCGTACAGATGCAGGACGAATTTGCCATCCCGCTTTCAAAGATAACGCTATTAATAACCTTTAACTTTGGACTGCAGCTTCTGATCGACATGTTCTCGACGCCTTTTATCGAGCGGATCGGCTACCGTGCATCGATGATCATCTCAAATGCATCGGTGATACTTGGATTCATCCTGCTTACTATACTTCCTGATAAAACATCCGATCCCTTTACCGGCATACTGATCGCTGTCTGCATATACGCGATCGGAGGAGGACTGCAGGAGGTTTTGGTAAGCCCCATCGTAGAGGCCTGTCCCACCGACAATAAAGAGACGCAGATGAGCCTTCTGCATTCGGCATACTGCTTCGGACATATGGCTGTTGTCCTTATTTCGACCCTGTTTTTTGCCGTTTCCGGAATAACAAACTGGAGGATACTTGCAATTATATGGTGTATTGTTCCGCTTACAGATCTGATACTTTTTACCAAAGTACCGATAGCAGAGCTTGAGCCGAACACAGAAGGGGATGTCGGGATAAAGGATCTGCTTACGCAGGGCATGTTCTGGCTGATGTTTGTAATGATGCTTGCAGCAGGTGCATCGGAACAGGCTGTGAGCCAATGGTCATCGGCTTTTGCAGAAAGGGGACTCGGAATATCCAAGACTCTCGGAGACCTTTTGGGCCCCATGCTCTTTGCACTCTGCATGGCCGCCTCAAGATCGGTCTATGGTTTTAAGGGGCATAAGATCAACTTAGGTTCCTTCATGAAGATCTCTACCGTTTTGTGTATAGTATCCTACCTTATCATCGTATTTGTGCCAAATCCGATCATCGCACTTCTTGGCTGCGGCCTTACGGGATTTTCAGTCGGTATATTCTGGCCCGGGACCTTCAGCATGGCATCCGCAAGGGTCAGGGGACGAGGCACCCTTCTCTTTGCGCTTCTTGCCCTTGCAGGCGACCTCGGATGCTCCGGTGGACCGACGCTTGCAGGTGCGGTTGCAAGTGCACTTAACGACAACATGAAGGCAGGCATAGGCGCCGCCATCATCTTCCCCATACTCATGGGCGCTGGGCTCATCATTCTGGCCCGCCGAAAACATGAATAAAAAGTGGCCCCCGGGAGCGGATTAGCGGGACACTTTCGTATCAGAAAGTGGACCACTAACCCCGTCCCGGGGGGCCATAATTATTACTTATCTTATGATCAGTCGCTCTCTAAGATCTGCGACAGCGATCTTTCAACGTTCCTTGTTACATCACGCATTGTGCCGATCGATGCGGTGGTCTCTTCTGATGAAGCAACCAGGCTCTCAGCACTGTCATTTACGCTGTTAACGATCTCGGAAAGCTTCTCAGCTTCTACGACGAGCTTCTCTATCGTCTCCCTGATATCGCTGTTGTTCTTGTTGGAATCATCAGCAGTAGTCTTGGAATCCTCAGCAAGGTTCTTGATCTGCTCGGCTACTACCGCAAATCCACGGCCGGCCTCACCTGCACGGGCTGCCTCAATACTTGCATTTAATGCAAGGAGGTTGGTCTGTGATGAGATCTCGATAACCTCAGCATTGTTGGTCTCAAGCTTTTCAAGATAGCCGCCTATTGTCGTAAGCACTTCCTTCAGGTTCTTTGCAAAATCATCAACCTCCGACATCGCATCATAGATTCCCGAGGTCTGCTTTGCGTTGTCAGCGCTTGTGATCTCTATCTGTCCGATGGATTCTGAGAGGTTGTCAAAGTTCTCACGGATCTCTGCAGAAAGGATCTCCTTCTGATTCCTTGCCTCTTGCTTAGCCTCTTCGACCTCATTTGCAAGCTCTACGGCCTTATCCTTCTCCTCGTATGCACGGTCCTTGATGTAATGTACACAGTTATGCTTGTGATTGATCCCGTTAAAAATGGCCCTTGCCATATCATGACAGGTATCGTATCCGCAGCATCTGCAGTCAATATGACGCTTCTCCTCGGTATCCTTATGCAAATCCGCATAGATCCTTTCAAGATCCGCAGCAGAGGGTTCACGGTATACACAGTCTTTGCTTCTGTCGGTATAGTTTCTTACAAAATCATCAAGATTAAGATTTGCAAACTGCTTATTGAGGGCTGCAAGTCTCTTTTCGGGAGTGAGCTTTCTGCTCCATGCACCCTTACCGGCATCCTTCTTGCTGTTTGCCTTGATCTTCTGTATGGTCACAAAGGTGTTCTCATCCATTGTCTTTCTTGCATCGACACCGGGACCGTACAGACATCCGTTTGTGCAGTTAAGTGCATCTATAAACAGATAGGGGAACTTCGTGCTCTTTATCTTATCCCTGTTGCGCTCGAGATACTCATACATATGATGCTCTCCCTCCATCTGGCGGACAAGCGCATCTTCTCCGAGCAGCCAGTATACGTTCTCCTTTAATCCTCCGGGCATGGGATAGATGGATCCGAGACCGTATTCGATCTCATCCTTAAGCGGCGTGAAATCCCTTACCGGATTCTCCTTCAGATATTTTACAAGATGTGAAAAAGTCAGATTGTATGATACATAACCCTTGTTGTTCGGATCGTCGATCTCGTTCTTCTTGGCGATGCAGGGGCTGATGAAGGCAAGCTTGTCAGGTACCTTCATGTATTTCTTTACGTAAATGGCTCCGCACATCATAGGAGACTGCACAGGCATGAGCTTGGGCAGAAGATCCGGCAGATGACGCTCGATATATCCCACAACTGCAGGGCAGGGCTGTGAGATACTGCCGTAATACTTTCTCTCTGTAATGTACTTTATATATCCCCAGGTCGTGATGTCGGCACCAAACGAAATGCTTATGAAACGGTTAACTCCGAGCTTTTTTAACATTCCGAGATATTTTTCGTAATCATTCGGATAGTTTGACAAAAAAGCGGGTGCTATAAGAACGGATATCTTCTCACCCTTCTTAAGGTCTTCGAAGAATACGTCAACATCGTCTATATACTCACGGGCATTATGCTCGCAGGCATCAATACAGGCACCGCAGGCGATACATTTTTTTTCATCGACTTCAATTACATTACCTCTGTCCTGCTCGATCGCTACGTTAGCTCCGAGACTCGGACAGGATCTGATACAACGGTTACAGCCTACACATTTCTCGTTTGTTCTGACTAATCCCATAGTTTCACCTCTCCAATGAATTTCTTAGATCTCAGGGTACACTTTCCCTGCAAAAGGTTATTGTATCATTATTTTCAGCTGATTTCACGCTCTTTTGGTAAAAATCCCGGAAAAATGATCAGCGGTCTCTCCTGTTTCAATCCGCATCCTGCTTTGTAATTATCTTCTGCACCGGTTTCCATACTATGAAGAAATAAACAAATCCGATGAGCGCGGTAACAAACTGTGTAACGGAAAAGGTGGTCTGGAATACAGACATTTTTCCCCTTAAAGGGCTCTCCTGCGGGATAAAAGCAGGAAGCAGCCACAGCGCTATCGTAAGTCCCATAATGCATCCCTTGGCAAGACTCGAAAGAACTGCCATCAGACCGGAGCGGACGTTGATAAATGATCCTTCCCCCGATACAGCAGGCTTAAAGAAGAAATGGACCATCAAAACAAGCACCGCATTTCCGAGCATAATAAGCGGTATGATCCCGGGAACCGCACTCATCACCGGCGAAGCGGCTATGATAAAAGCAGTGACCGGTGTTATCACGGCTAAAATAAGTCCCCATGTAAGTCCCGCCGTCATAACGGCAAGTATCAGACAGAGATTGACGACCGGACCGGTTATATATACGCTTAAGCTCTTAAAAAACTGGCTTACGATACATACGGCCAGGAGGATCGCCGTGATCGCGATCTGTCTGGTCAGCTGGTTTGAAGTTTTACTGTTCATGACATTATTCTCCATTCAATATTTATTTGTTGCAAAAAATTACCACATATATCTGCAAAATGAAACAACACATCACAGTCCCGCATCCGTATCCGAATAAAAAGAATACGTGTGTTTACCCTGCTTCTTTGATTCATACATTGCCTCATCGGTCTTTTCAAAAAGAGTGGCTGTATCATCAGCATCTTTTCCGTTCATAATCCCGACACTTATCGAGACAGGCGGCAGACCGTCATCCGTACTTTCGAGTTCGGTATTGATCATTTCGAGCTTTGATTCGATAAGTCTTTTCTGCATGCCGCCGGAACGAACCAACAGCACGACAAATTCATCTCCCCCTATACGGCATATATAATCTTCATCACGAAATACTTTTTTCAGGATACCCACAAGCTTCACGAGTACCTTATCACCTGTCTCATGGCCGTATGTGTCATTAATGTTCTTGAAATTGTCCACATCGATGACCATCATGTAAATGGTATCAAGATCTATGCCCGAAAGCAGCAGATCATAGCCGGAACGGTTATACGCACCGGTCAGCTCGTCATGTGAGGCTTTGAAGTTCAGATGTTCAAGGCTTGATTTGTTCTTCTGGTACATCCTGTTGTAAGCGCCTGCAAGGTATCTGAATTCATTAGAGCCCTCTTCCGGGATGGGGCTGTCGCTTTTAATGTGCTCAACGGCTCGAAGAATGGGTTTGATCCCAAGATGAGTGGTGAGCCAGAGCATAAAGAAGATAAACAGGGCCTGGATTATTATCACCGTGCGGACGATGCGCAGATCATGCTTAAGAGAGGCAAGCTCGGCATCCTCTGTTCTTTTTGCAAGCTT
>JAILPG010000047.1 GCA_024699595.1 Lachnospiraceae bacterium
TGCCTGCATCAGCGGGGATTGGACACTCTTTGACAGGGAAACGGGTGAGGATCACGGGACGCTTTCGATCGGAGCGGACGGATCTTTTACGTTTACAAGGCTGTCTGATAATGCCACAGGTTCGGGTACATTATCATTTGAGTACAACCTCGCAAATAAGGGGGATGAGCCTGACGGATTCCGTATGGATTTTGATGACTGCAGGCAGCTGGTCCCGGAAGATATGGAACTGTACGGCAATGAAGGTACGGGCGGAGTATTTCATATCGGTACGTTCGGTAATGAGGATTATCTGTATTTAAAGGAGATAGGAAACGGTGATTCCGTCGTATCCGCATATGTGTTTAATACTAATGCAGACGCGGACGGTATAGAAGAATGGTCATGGTCATATGACTGGCTGTTCTATCGCGATAACGATACGGAAAATCCCGCAGAAGTAATGGAAGATGACACTTTCTATGCGTGGGCATGGGAGACTGAAGATGACGGTGTGTGGCTTCAGCCCATGACTGAGCATACGTATGAGGCGGAAGAAGAGTATTCGGAATGGAAGTATCTGGGCGGTTACTTCAGCGAGACGGATAATATAGGGATAGCGTATTACGGAATAACGGATGATACGGATCTTACCGGTCTTGTAAATACACATGACTGGGACTCGGGCTACCCGCTCATGATGTGCGAGGTCACTGTTGATGAAGAAGGCAATGTCGATACGCTGTCGGATATCGATATAGTGATGTATGACTCATATTACATGGGAGATATCGAGCCTGATTATTCGTACAGGGATACGACTTTTACCGTTGACGGTTTCGATATAGATATTACACAGTATGCTCCCGCAGCGACTGCGATAACGGATGCGAAGCGGGTCGGTGAGTGGATAATAGTCGAGTGTCATAACAATCCCAATATAAACACCTATCTTTTTTATAACATACCCAACGGATTACTTGACGTTTTCGAGTATCAGATAGAAGGAGCCAACCTTATCTGGCAGGGTGATGATCTGTCAACAGCGGTATATCAGCAGTACAACTCGATATATGATATATGGGGCCATAAGATCGGATCCATTCAGGAGGGGGAACTGTATGAACTGTCCTTTAAGGACGAAAATACGGTAGCTGCCGGGTGCTGGATCGTAGATGAGGCCGGACGTGAAAAGGAGTTTACAAAGGAGTTTGAATATGAGCCTTGCGACGGAGCTGTGTGGGCATATTTTGAATATCTGACCGGCGGAGGTAAGCAGTGGAGACATCTTAAGGAAATGGCAGACAATGCACCGGCACTTATCATAATCAATCCGCCCGAGATGATCCGCGGCTGGATGCCCGGATCTACGGAATATGAAAAAGGAGCTCTTGATACTGTTGCGGTAATCCCGCTTTTTGATGACTCAAGGGTCAAAATAGGATCGCTCAAAGAGGATGTAAAAAGAGGCAGGGCTATGCTGATCGAAGTGACGGTTCCCGAGGGTATATCCGAAGATACGATAACCGTAGAGTCACCCGGAGCCAAAAAGGCGGTATGGGAAATAGGGACACTGTCCGGAAGATACCCTCAGATGAGTACATTTATCAGGTAAAAACAAACAGGAAGGAAGCAACGGGACCATGAGGAGAAGAACACTTCCGGCGATCATCATTTATCTTATATTTGCAATGCTTCTTGCGGGATGTGCCGCAAAAACCGACAACGATAGCGCAGGCAGACCGGAAAACGTCAAAGAAGACAGAGATGAAGATAAGGGAAGCGGAGCAAAGAAAAAAACCGCAAAGAATACGGAGCCTGATGAGGATAAAAGCGACAGCGCGGAAGATATTGATCCGGATACCGAACCTGAGGAGAATCCGTATGACGGGGGCCCCGACTGGGTAAGCCTGGCTGATAAGTTTATAATGCCGACAGACCGTATGTGCATCGAGGATGCGGTACAGGATTATTCGATCACACTTTTTGACGGCGGTAAATATCACGATTATGAAGGTGATATCGGGGATGTGATACCCGAATATAAGGACAGGGATTTAGACGGTGATCATAAGCCGGATGTGATAAGGCGCGAAGGACAGCATTATGTCTTTGAGCTGACCCGAAAAGGGACCTTTTCAACGGATGATTATTCTGCAAGCCCCAACGAGGGAGAAGTGATCCAGTTTGAGGATCTTGGCTGCAGGAATTTTGATGAGATAGAGATAGTACATTACACGTTCGGGACCGGTGGACCGCGTGTGTGGGATACGGCAGTTTATTCCTGGCAGGATGGGGAGTGGAGAGCTTTTCCCGTTGTTGATAAGGAGGGTGTGATAGATTCGAGTGAGCTTAAAGAGCTTATCGCAAAAAAGACAGGGAAGCCGTATGAAGCCGGATCCGTAAGGATCGCAGATGTGAAAATGCAAACCCTTTTGCTTGATTTTGGAAGTAAAGAGGGTCCCCATCAGACAATGGATTACAGATCGGCATACCTTAATATGAACTTTTTTCCGGAACACCTTACAGAGGGGGATTATGAGTGCCATGGACTTGATCTCGATATGGGACTGATAAGAACATGGCCTTATGAGCTTACAGGCGATCCGGTTGCCTATAATGCTGACCTCCAGCGCAAGTTCAATCTGTTTTTGTCCAATTTCTCCGAACAGGGTTATTCAGACGAAAGCTGGCCCGTATCATACGCTCATTTTGCACTTGAATGGTGCAGGATAAACGATCCTTCAAGAGTAAAAGATCTAAACGGAAGGCACGGGATCGATGCGGATACGATAAGCGAGGTTGTTGACCGGTATTTCGGGGCTTTTTTTGATGAAAGCGATTATTATGATATGGGTATCGATAATCCTTACCGGGGAACCGTCGAAATTATAGACGGAACACCATGGTATCTGGAACCTGATGCCGACGGAGAGATGTACCGGAATAATGCATTTACCGTGGTAAATGACGTTCAAAAGATCAAGGGACGTTACGATACGTTTCTGCGTCTGACTTTTAATATATACGCAGTTAAGCCTGATGAATATGATAAGAACGGGATCGGTAAATTGTATTATTCCTTAAGCCCTGCCGAGGCTGAAGAACTTGCTTCAAAAGGGGAGATTTACTTTAAAGCCGCGGGACTTGCGTATCTTACGGACGTAGGCACCGACAGGTCCAAGTCAGGATACTGGCTTACGGATTATACCCTTTTTGGTGAATGATATTTACCAAATATAGACGTTTGGGGGTAGTGATACCCCCATCTTTTTTGTATATTATCAGAGAAATGTATGCCGGGAGCATAAATAAGACATTGGAAGATAAGGAGTGATAAGTAACAGTCAATGGAACGCTTAAGCTTCGCAAACAAAAAGATAATGGTCATATTTGCAGGGCTTTTTGTTCTGGGTATTGTCACCTGCATGATACCGGTATCGGTGATAAAGCTTCATCACATACCGGCTTTCGCATATGTTACGATGATCCTGATTTGGGCTGTAAGCATAAGGCGCAGGATAGTTGACGCAAAGATCCGGCGTCGTATTCTTGCAGCCTGCTTCTTTATGGTGCTTCTTTTTTTTCTCAGGATGTGCAAGTTCTCTTATTTCCCGGATGATGTATATGTAAATGAATATCTGTGGTATGGATATACCGTTCCGCTCACTGCGATACCCGGATGTATGTTTATGGCAGCCCTTAATGTGGAGCCGGTCGGAAATAAAAGGCTGACCGGAGCGATCGAGAAGCTTCTTATCATCCTGATGATCGTTATCGCGGCGGTGGTTTTTACAAACGGATATCATTCCTTTGTTTATAAGATAACCGTACATCCGGATAAAGAGTACACACATGAATGGTTTTACTGGGTGATCCTTTTTTACAGGATAGGTCTCAGCATAGCAATCCTGTGTGTCCTTTTAAGAAAATGCTCATTGTCGGCGGCAAAGAAGAAATGGTATATACCGGTGATATGCATTGCCATAAGCTGCATACTGCTTACCTGGTACCTGATAAACGGCGGTGCCCCGCGCATCATGGGGCATAAGCTCTTTCAGCTCCAGGAGGCTGTCTGCATACCGTTCATAATAGCGTTTGAGAGCATCATCCAGATCGGTATGATACCCGCCAACTCGGGATACCGGCATCTGTTCGATCATTCGGGTATAAGCGCCTGTATTTACGATAACAGGGATAATCCGGTACTGGTCTCGGGTAAACGGCCGGAGGGACCGGAGGATGAGGATCACCGGATATCAAGAGAGTCCATATCGGGAGGCTATATCACATGGGTTGAAGATCTGTCTCCCGTAAACACGCTTAACCGTGAGATAGAAGAGGTGACGGAAGAACTCGGCGATGAGAATGATTTTATCCGCAAAGAAAATGAATTCCGCGCAGAAAGGATCTCGGTCGAGGAAAGGAACAGGCTTTATAACAGGATAGCGGCGGCTGTCAGGACAAGAGCAGTAAGGACCGACGCCCTGCTTTCGGAGGCTCTTGAGGGAAATATTGACGAAGATGAATTAAGAGGAAAGATCATATACGCATCTGTCCTCGGAGCATATATAAAAAGAATGGGAAACCTCATGCTGCTGACGGATGGTGCGGGTTCCCTGTCATCGGGGGAACTGTGCGCATCGATAAGGGAATCATTCGAATATCTTAAGGTTAACGGGTGTCGCTGCTTTCTGGATGAAAGGAGCCGGTGCGACATTAATTCACAGGCTGTGCTGCTTGCATACGAGCTGTTTGAGGATGTGGTTGAGGATGTATGGCTAAGGCTTCATGCAATATCCGTAAGCCTTGGATATGAAGATGATTATGAAATGGTGATCACATTGGATGCTGCGGCTGAAGCCATTTCGTCCGTCTGGAAGGATAAGGAGGTTTCGGCGGCGGGATGCAGCCTGTCGGTAAAGTATGAGGATGAAACGTATTCCGTCAGGTTTAAGTTCCCTGATCCGGGCAGGGCTGCGGCAGAAAAGGAGGCAGAGGTATGACATATACAATGCTTCCCGAAATCACAAGAGGATTATTGCTTGCCTTTGCCACGTTTATCATGATCATGTACATCTACTGTATCATCAGGATGTTTGATGCAGGCAGAAAGAGCGCATATCTTGTATGGACATGCATTATGGCGGGTATCACATATGTGCTTTATCAGGGTATGGTCATGTTCCAGCAGGAGGATCTTAACTCATTTGATGTTCCGGTCTTACTCCTTGTTCCTGTACTGGTGATCTTATTACTGTATTCCGTATATATGCAATATAACATCGTCATGTGGCAGAGGTCGAACATATCCGCGATGTCCGTAAAGGAAGCATTCGACAAGCTTCCCACAGGCCTTGCCTATTATACGTCGGGCGGTGTTCCCGTAATGATAAATGAGGCCATGCAGGATCTTTCGCGGAACGTTTTCGGGCAGACCGTTACGGATGCAGGTGCATTCTGGGAAAAGTTAAAGGCAAATGAAACCGGGGATCCGGTAAGGGATGATAACACCGCCATAGTAAGAGCCGGAAATAAAATATTCAGCGTTAAGCAAAGGAGCCTACAGATAAGCGGGGTAGATGTCTATGAACTGACGGCTGCCGATATAAGCAAAGAATATGAACTTACACGCGAACTTGAAGAAAAACGTGACAAGGCAAGGGTTCTTAATACCCGCCTTAAAGCACTTATGGAAACGATAGAATATGTTTCCATGAACCGTGAACTTCTCAAACTCAAGACAGCGCTTCACGACAACATCGGTCAGAGCATTCTTATTGCAAAGCGGTATCTGCACTCACCCGACAGCGTGGACAGAAAGCGGATGCTGGAATTCTGGCAGGATAATGCAAGACACCTTATGAACGATGAGCCGGAGGAATGGGAACTGCCTTATTATGTTATTTCCAAAGAAGCTGACCTTATGGGCATAAAGCTTAATGTGATCGGAGAACTCCCGAAGGAGAGAGAACTTATACCGGTTGTCGATGCCGCTGTTTCGGCCGAGGTCAGCAATACCCTGAAGCATACTAACGGAACGCAGGTAACGATAGAGGTTACAGAGTCAGGGGATAATTATGTATTGAGCCTTAAAAATGACGGTGAAGTACCAAGAGGCAATATAGAACCGCTTGGCGGACTTGAGAACCTGCGCCGCAAGGCAGAGGATGCGGGAGGCAGCATGGAGATATTAACATCGCCTGACTTTATCTTAAAGATAACACTTCCGAAGGGGGGATATTATGCCGTATAAGGTGGTTATAGCGGAGGATTTCCGCATGATCCGCGAGATATTTGAGAGCACAGTCAGGAGGTCCGAAAGATACACGCTTGCGGCATCGTTCCCTACGGCGGTACAGGCGGTCAGATATCTGGAAAAAAATGATGCCGATCTTGTCCTCATGGATGTGCTCATCCCCGGCAGCATGAGCGGTCTTGATGCCGCGGAAAAGATCAAGGCCATGAAACCCGGTGTAAAGATAATAGTAGTGACATCCATGCCGGAACTGTCCTATGAAAGAAAAGCAAAGGAGACCGGGGTTGAGGGTTTCTGGCAGAAGGAGATACAGGAGCAGCCTATACAGGAGATAATGGATCGTGTTATGGCAGGCGAGACCGTTTATCCCAGTGAGCAGATCGAAGTTCCGATAGGAAATGCAATGAGCACGGAATTTACCGACAGAGAGGCGGATGTGCTTAAAGAGCTGGTTACGGGTGCTTCCAACAAGGAGATTGCGGAAAGGCTGTGCATGGGCCAGTCCACGGTTAAGATGCATATCACCAATATGCTCCAGAAATCAGGCTATCACAGCCGCCTTGAACTTGCCCTTATGGCAAGGCATTACGGGATCGCCATAAATGAGAGAGACCGGCCCGTAGAATGATAGTATCAGAGGTGACCGGAAAATTTGGAGGATTGATGAAAATGAAAAAGAGTAAAGTGACCAAAGTATTATTGATTATGCTGGCTGTGATAACGGCAGTTTTTACCGGATGCGGGGGCAGTGCGGATGAAGACGATCCCAACCTTGGGGTGTATGTTGCAAAATATGCGGAGATGAGTGGGTTTAAAGTCAGCGTAGAGGAAGTATACGAGGACGGATTTATCATTGAACTTAAAAAGAAGGGCAAGGCCCATCTTGAGGCTGACGGCGAAGACGGGGGTACCATTAAGTGGACTCTTGACGGTGATAAGTTCCATGCCGAGGGTGGCGGAGCGGAACTTGACGGAACGCTTTCGGATGGACAAATGGTGCTTGAGAATGTCATGGACTCGGGAATGACTCTGTATCTTGAGTGCGATGAGATAATAGCTTCGTCCGGAAAGGGTAAAAAAACGGATAAGAGATCAGATGATGAGGATGAAACTGAAGAAGAGGAAGAAGATCCGTTATATGGCAGATATGAAGCAGTAAGGGCGATCGACAGTGACGGCGAAGTATGGATAGAGGAAGGCGAATACCTGATAGTTAACGAAGATGATACGGTCAGCATGTATGTAGCCGAACAGGATCTTGATTTTGATACGACCATCAAAAAGAACAAGTTTTATCTTGATGATGATACCAAGGTCGGTGAGATAAACGATGACGGAAGCATAACCCTGAACCTGTCTGATGAAGTAAAATACACCTTCGCAAAGGAAGGCAGCGACCTTTGGAAGGAATGGCGCGAGGCAATGGGAGAAGACAGCGGGACGCTTGATATCGGAGATTTCGGTGCGGTTGATGTAACGGGCGGTTCTGATACCGAAGCGGCTCAAGCGGATTATGATTTTGACGAAGCCCTTAAGCTTGTGGGAGATTATGAAGGATTCATTATTTTCAGAGAAGGTGCGCATTGCTATGATCATGACTTTGACGGGATCACAGGGGATGCTTATGCGAGAATAGTCATAGACAGGAATAAACGGCCCCTTGTTTATATGCGTCATATATATGGTGAGTCCGTTAACATCGAACATATTAAGGGAGAATTCAGTGAAGACGGATGGCTTACCCTTACGGGAATGATGGGAACGGATGACGGCCCGCAGGAATGGATGGCCATTATCAGCAGTCCTGTAGGTAATGAGCCGACATGTGTTTCCGCCGTGCTTACCTCGGATTATGAGACGCCGCTTTTCGACTTCTATATGAAGCCCCTCGATGCCAAATGGGACTACAGTTATGTTGATGAAGACATATCAAAAAAGGATTTCGATATATATGTTAACAATATGGGGGTTATAGATACGGGAAAGCTCGAGGATGAGCTTAAGAATGCTCAGGATTTCTGGAGCAAAAACGCAAAAGTGGATGATCCCATTAAGATGATAACAGATGAGCTTCCGGATCCGGAGCTTCTGCATCTGTATAAATGATATATATGAACTTTATTGTTTTGGCCGGGTTTGCGTTCGCACCCGGCCATATTTGTGACAGTAGATAAAAAAACTCTGTACAAGGATTGACACATCTGTTATAATCATCATATCCTACTAAATCACTATGATATATAGGAAATAGAAAGGGGCGCATTATGTCACGAGGGATCAATACTAAGTGTCTGCATCTTGAGGAGTCGGAAGGAAGGGTTGAACATTACGGAGCCATCAGTTATCCGATATACCAGACGGCAACTTACGCACACCCGGGAGTGGGGAAGAGCACGGGATATGACTATAACCGTGTCAGTAATCCTACGCGTGACCGGCTTGAGAAGATGCTTGTTTCACTTGAAAGCGGGACGGATGCTCTTGCTTTTTCATCCGGAATGGCTGCGATCACACTCCTGATGGAGTTGTTTAAGCCGGGTGATCATATCATAGCCGATTCGGATCTTTACGGCGGAAGTATAAGGCTCTTTAAAGAGATCAATGAAAAGAACGGACTTAAGTTCTCTTCCATTGACTGTCAAAGGGACAATGCAGAGGACTTCATTACTGAGAATACAAAAGCCATATATATAGAGACGCCAACCAACCCCATGATGAATGTGATCGATATAAGGGCGGCGGCAAAGATAGCTCATAAGCACGATCTGCTGTTCATTGTTGACAACACTTTCATGACGCCTGTATTTCAGAATCCGCTCTCACTCGGAGCGGACATTGTGATACACAGCGGGACCAAGTATCTTGGCGGACATAATGACACACTTGCGGGATTTATCGTTACGAACAGGAATGATCTGAGTGAGCGGCTGCGATTCTTATATAAGACAACAGGTTCCGGCCTTGCTCCGTTTGACAGCTGGCTTATACTCAGGGGTTTAAAGACTCTCGGCATCAGGATGGAGAAGGCTCAGGACAATGCCGTAAAGCTTGCACAATGGCTTAAGACCAGGGACAATGTGAGGAAAGTCATATATCCCGGACTTAAGGACCATCCGGGCTATGAGATACAGAAGGCACAGGCAAGGGGCTTTGGTGCAATGCTGACCGTTGAGCTTGAGAGTAAGGAATATGCGCTTTCGGTACTGGAGAAGCTCCGTATGATCAAATTCGCGGAGAGTCTCGGAGGTGTGGAGACGCTTATAACCTATCCCGTCACGCAGACGCATGCGGATGTGCCTGAAGAGATAAGGGCAGCAAACGGCATAACGGACAGCCTGCTTAGGATATCCGTGGGAATAGAGGATGCGGAAGATCTTATAGGAGAGCTGGCGGGGGTATTTGATGAGATAGAAAGGAACCGTTAGGTGACATTTATGGGAGAGAGAAATCTGGATTTTGATAAGGCAATAGACAGAAGAGGGACCGGAAGCCTTAAATATGACTTTGCTAAGTTAAGGCACATGCCTGAGGATGTCCTGCCCATGTGGGTGGCGGATATGGACTTTCGCACATCATCCTATGTGGAGGATGCGGTAAAACGGGTGGCGGAGCACGGGATCTACGGCTACAGCGAGCCCATGCCTTCTTATTTTGAAGCCCTGAGCGGATGGATGAGGGATCACCACGGTTGGGAGGTTAAGCGTAATTGGCTTGTCAAAACTCCCGGAGTGGTATTTGCTCTTGCAATGGCAGTCAAGGCGTTTACGAAGCCCGGTGACGGAGTATTGATCCAGCTGCCGGTATACTATCCTTTTTCGGAGATAATAAATGACAACGGTCGCAGAGTCATTTCAAACGATCTGGCCCTTGGGGAAGACGGACGCTACCACATGGACGTTAAAGATTTTGAAGACAAGATCAAAGCCGAAGGTATTAAGCTGTTCTTCCTTTGCAATCCCCACAATCCCGTCGGGCGCGTATGGACTTACGACGA
>JAILPG010000050.1 GCA_024699595.1 Lachnospiraceae bacterium
CACGGATCCTTGATAAGCGCAGAAGGTAGATTAATATGGCTTTATGTTTTGACAAATCGTGATGCTGATAATATGTAATTGTATGGGAAAGGGGAGATACTATGAATGGACCTTGGGATTGGGATAATAAGGATAACGAAAGAGATCCGTGGGATTGGGATCAGAACGATCATCGTGGCGAGGGTGATTGGTGGAATGGCCCCGATTATGATCCTGCGCTGGAGGATACCGAGTTGAATAACATCGATTATGTCGATGATCATCCGGAAGAATATTAGCACATCTTCCGGTGATGGATGCTACCGTGATGAATGAGAATTTATGATGAATTTTCTTATGAAGAATACCACAAATGCGTGAAGACGAAATGTATATTGTTGAAATTGTAGGTTAATAATTGATAAAGATTTGAAAACGAGCAGTGTAACGCAGAAAAGGATCAGGTAAGACCTGATCCTTTTTTGCGTCAATCTTCATCTTCGTCAGATACATCTGTGTTTTTGTTCTTGATTATATCGTAGATACGAAATACCAGGTCAATGGAGTTTGTGATGATTGAAATGATGAGTACTATTTTGAGTGTTGTATCCATATCTGATTCCTCCCTTCTGGAATCAGATTATCATTGCTGTAATGGAAAGAACAATCAACCTGTGGTTTAATGACAGCGCGGCTGGATAGACTTTATCATATGTACAGGGGGTAAGCGCCTGATGATGAGGATTGAGATAACAGATCACGCATATGACAGGATGAAAGAACGCTTGGGATTAAATAAAAAGGCTGCAACGAAAATTGCTGCCAAAGCATATTCGTATGGAATAAGCCATGCCGATACAACAGGTAATCTTTATAGATATATTTCGTCGCAGGCAGCTGCTTATATGTGCAAGGGATTTTGTTTAAGAATATATGGGGAGGCAGTTTTTTGCTTTGTAAATCAAAAAGGACCTGCTTCAGAAGACTGGTGCACTACTCTTGTGACGGTATGGGAATTACCACAGAACTTAAAGAAGCGTGCCTTAGGATTACAACGGAAAAGGAAAAAGAAAGATTGAAGTGAGGTGTTCATATATGTGGTACAAATGGAATATTGAACATAGGCATGATAAACCCAAGCCATCGGACACCATAGCGGATATATGGAAGAATGTTGAACCGGATCCATGGTATAAAAAAGCAGCAGAGATAAGATTTAAGAGAGAAGTTCGACAGGCGATGGAAAAGGATTATGAAGAGATCCGGAAGATAATGAAGAATTTTTATTAGTTCTGTCAGGCACAAGCAGAAATGGAATTGACCATTAACTGTGGTATTATCATAAGGGGCGAACGAATCTACAGTATGTGGAGCGTTTGAAGCAAGTGGAGGTTTTAAGAGATAATTATGTTTAATGAAGATATTGAACTTCACATAAAAGGAATAAGCATAGACTGGGATAAGATTGATAGATCAAGCTATCTGAGGGATATTGAGTCTATTGCGGGCATAAGCACTATTAAGTTCCATAAGCCGATTACCTTTTTTGTAGGTGAGAATGGCAGTGGGAAATCTACGATACTGGAAGCCATTGCCATTGCCTATGGATTTAATCCTGAAGGAGGTACGAAGAACTACAACTTTTCAACATATGATTCGCATTCTGAACTGTGTAATGCAACGCGGCTGATTCGCGGATATAAAAAAGCCGGATGGGGATATTTCCTCCGCGCTGAGAGCTTTTATAATGTGGCCAGCGCTGAAGAGAAGTACAGCCTTGAAGGTGGAGCACAGTCGGAGTATTATCATCACAAATCTCATGGTGAGAGTTTTCTTGCTATGGCACAGAGTAACTTTAAGGGCAATGGAGTATATCTTCTCGACGAGCCGGAGGCTGCTTTGTCGCCACAGCGTCAATTAACACTCTTGCTTGAGATTGTTGAATGTGCAAAGAATCATTCACAGTTTATCATTGTCACGCACTCACCGATACTTTTGGGTATTCCCGGAGCAGAGATACTGAGCTTTGATGACGGGCAAATACATACGTGTTCATATGAGGAGACAGACAGTTATCAGGTGACGGAGATGTTCATAAACAGTCGCGAACAGATATTGAAGAGACTGCTTGATTCATAAAGCCATTTTTCTTTTGACACATCATTGCGACTCCCATGCGACTGAATTGGTACTCGATTGCGACTGCGCTGATACTGACGGAGCAATATCTGCATGATATGCTTTTGTATGCAGGAAGGAAATCGAGGAATGAATATTGGCTGTAAGAAAAGGTGAACTTAAGGAAGCTGCATTTATCGGCGAGTACTTAAAGAAGAGTCCTAAAAAGAGGATCTATGAGCTTATAGGGCACTTTGATGACTTTGATGATTACAGAGAACGTTATAAGGAGTACACCGTAAATCTCATGGTCATGATGAGGGAACACAGGAATCGGTCGGCTGAGGCGGATACCTGGGTGAAAGTACAGACCTTTGGAGACATGTCGGATCAGACATTCGATGCGGTATCGGAGAGGCTTACGCTTGAACAGAACTTTGTTAACCGGAAGATAAGCAGAAAGATGTTTCCGGACTCGTATGAGTACAGGCTTGTTTCGACCGCTGCTTTTGAATGGAATCTGATGGAGAAGGAGTACCGGATCCTAAGAAGCTTTGTTGATCTGATGAAGCCATCCGACAGAGGATTGCTTATCCCGTATATCAGAAAGGAGAAGGAAATCGCCGACATTGCAGCGGAATTATGTGTTGAACATGAGTCTGCCAATAAGAAAGTATATCGAATCAGGAAGGCATTGCTTGATAACATGCTGCCCTGGTTTAAAGAGTACAAGATGGCTGTTCCTGCATATTAATTTGGAAGAGGAGTACAGCGTTATGAGCAGATTGGGAACAGAGTATGATTTCTTTAAGAATGAAAAGGGTCATACAGAATCGAAAACAGACAGAACAAAGAAGAAGTGGCTTAGATGTAAGGAAGCCACTGTTAAGTACGGAGTGAGCCGTCCCACGATCATGAACTGGGCGGCAGATGCCGGTGCTTTGATCAGAATTGATGCCACTATTCTTATTGATTCCGAGA
>JAILPG010000094.1 GCA_024699595.1 Lachnospiraceae bacterium
GGATGAGATAACCATTCTATAATGTGTTGTCTTAAGGAGTATAAGCTAAATGAAAGATGTTAAAGTATCTATAGTGATGCCGGTCTATAATGCGGCAGCTTTTCTTGAAGAATCGATAAGCGATCTGCTTGCACAGACTTATACCGATTTTGAGCTTATCTGCGTAAATGACGGATCTACAGATGACAGTAAGCGGATAATAGATGGATTTGCGGGGAAAGATAACAGGATCAGGCTGATCTCGCAGGAAAACAGGGGAGGCGGAGCAGCAAGGAATTCAGGATATGATGAGACATCCGGTGAATACATTCTTTTTCTGGACGCAGATGATCGCTTCGAGAAGGATCTGATAGAAAAGACTGTTACAGTTGCAGAGCAAGAGCAGTGTGATGTTCTGATATTTGCGGCGGACGAATTCCATTTTGATACCGGAAAAAAAAGACCTGCACCGTGGCTTTTACAGAGCGGATATGATGATTATGACGGGAATCCATTCCATTACACGACTTCAACGGTATGGAACAAGCTGTACAGACGTGAGTTTCTTATAGATAACAGTATTAGATTTATGGATGAACGCGTGATAGCGGACGCCATGTATTTTGTGTTTTTTGCACTTGCAAAAGCATCCCGCATTTCATTTCTTGATGACGTGCTGATCCATTACAGAAGCATGAATCCGCACAGTACTACTAGCAGACATGACAGCAGACCTTTGGATATATTAACTGTTCTTGAAACCATCTGGAATAGGGTAAAGGATGATGAGGAGCTGCTTGAAAAAAAGAGTATTTACATAAACTTTGCCGTTAAGTATCTGTTCGAAAGGATGGGATGGTTTAAGTCATGTGACGGTCTTTCACAGGTATATAACGCTCTCCATTCAGACGGTTTTTCCCGTATAGGACTGACAGAGGATAATGATCGATACATTGAGGATATCAACTGGAAGAATCTGAAAAACCGGATTATTGAAAACGATCTGCCAGAATATCTGTTTTTCAGAGATAAAAGCTACAAGAGTAAAGGACTTCTCACAAAGACCGTATATCTGCTCCCGGATGAGATACAGAATAAGCTTGGCAGAAAAGATTGCACTGTGGCGCTCTACGGGGCAGGAATGGTCGGGAAATGTTATTTTCCGCAGCTCCAAAGTATACCGACGGCAAAGGTCGTTACCTGGGTGGACGCCAAATATGATGTTATCGGATATCCCCTGCAGTCACCCGAAGTATTAAAGGATACTGTGGTTGACTACATCGTGATAGGCATCGAGCATAACAAATTCTTATCGGAGATAGAGGAAAAGCTTGGTGCAATGGGTATAGCAAAAGAGAAGATTCTGTGGGCAGTACCGGAGAAGCAGTTATGAGATTTTTATTTCCTTTTTCAAGCATACAAAAGGGCAGCAGGGTGGCGATATACGGCGCCGGTGAGGTCGGGTATGATTTCTACAGGCAGTTGAAAACCTCGGGCTATGCAGAGATCGTCCTTTGGGTGGACAGACAGTATGAGTGGTTCAGAAGACTCAATCTTCCCGTGGATGAGCCTGCAAAGATATCTTCGGCTGATTACGATAATGTGATCATTACTGCCGAAAACAGACCCGTATATGAATCTATCCGAAATGACCTGCTAAAAATGGGTGTACCGGATAATAAGCTTGTATGGTTTGATGATTATACGATTCACGAAAATATCGTGCTCGGATACGAGGACAGGGATCTTGAAGAGGAGATGAAAGATGCTGTACAGGGTGATCCTGCGATATTTATTAATGAGAAACGGCTTGATATTGTCATCAGGTATATGTATGCGCTTGATATTCTTAGGGACGTGAAAAACGGATACAGCGAAGGCCTGTACAGGAAATTCATCATCAACGGATGTGATGCCAAAGAGCCGACAGAAAATTACATTTCCGCTTATTTTTCGGATTATTCATGCAAAAGAGGTATCAAAGCTTTCCAGGACAGCTTTATAAGACTTGTGCATTCGGTGAATGATGAAGGGTTTAGAAGAGATCAGTTTTTGCCGGTTGCAAATAATATGATACTGATAAACGGCGCACACAGAGTGGCGGCAGCGTTAGCATGTAAGAAAAGCATCTGGTATGTGACCTATCCGTTCAGCGGACTCAGGTATAAATGTGATGCAGGGACGCTTAAGGAACTGGGCTTTACGGATGATGAGATCCGGACGATAGTGGAGTGCTATAACAATATACCTGTTGGAAATGCTTGATCAGTTTTTCATAGATAATTATAAGGGGTGACTTGTATTGTTTCAGGATATAAAAGAAATCTATTCTCATTTTGCAGACGGATTATCAGGACAGATCTACCTTGAAAGACTTAACTACAGCATATCCGGTGATGACAGATACATTAACAGGCTGCTTGATCTGACTGTAAGGAATTCTGACAGCTGGAGAGAATTCTGCAATACTATGACGGCAATGGCTGGAGAAGAGGTTGTTCTTTTCGGAGCGGGAATCTGGGGAGATACATTCCTTAAGGAATTTAAAGATTTTCGATGGAAATGTATTCTTGATAATGTTCCGAAACAGGCCGAAAAGGCGGGGATACCTATAGTAAATGCATCGGAATTTCTGAAGGATTACAGGAATGAGAAGATCGTTATCTCATCGTATAAAAACAGGGATTCGATGATAACTCAGTGTGTGGAAGCAAATGTACCCCGTGAGAATATCATAGATGGTGGAAACGTGATATATAGTCTTACGGAAGGGAAGATATACTTTGACTCTGATATTGCACTTAATATAAGCGACGGCCTTTTTGTTGACGGTGGATGTTTTGATGGGAGCGACAGCAAACGCTGGATAGAGAGATTTCATTCAAAGGCCCTTTGCTTTGAGCCTGATGTAAACAATATTGAGAAAATTAAAAGCCGTCTTGCAGGATATGAGAATGACTACAGGATAGTTCCAAAGGCTCTATGGAGCAGTGAAACAGAGCTTTCTTTTTCCTCAAACGGAAGTCAGGGGTCGCGTATTGATGCATCCGGTACGGAGAATACAGTCAGTGCTGCATCCATAGATATTGAAGCCGGTGACGAGCCTGTCTGTATGATAAAGATGGATATAGAGGGCGCCGAGCTTGAAGCCTTGCATGGCGCGGAGAAGATCATCAGGCGCGATCATCCTGTTCTTGCGATCAGTATTTATCATAAACCCGAGGATATCTTTACATTACCTGAATATATACTGAGTGTTCATAAGGGATACAGGCTGTATTTAAGGCACTATTCTTTCTCATGGTATGATACCGTGCTGTATGCTGTACCGGAGGTGATGTAGTTGAGATATATTCTGTTCGGTACGGGAGATTATTACAGGCGTTTCAGCCATTGGTTTGCTGATCGTGAAGTGCTCGCGGTTCTTGATAATGATGAGAAAAAGCAGGGAACCGAGATGGACGGAAGACCCGT
>JAILPG010000059.1 GCA_024699595.1 Lachnospiraceae bacterium
GCGGATGATACCTATAAGAGCATTTACAGCTTTATGAGAAGAGCGTCAAACAAAAAGAACAGCCTGTTGTTCGTGATGAACTTCACGCCGATCGCAAGGGATGATTACAGGGTCGGAGTGCCTGAGAAAAAGAAGTATAAGCTGCTTCTTGACAGTGATGAGAAGAGATTCGGAGGACAGGGTGAAAAGCGGGAAACAGTAACATATACCGCAGAGGAGATCCCCTGGGACGGAAGACCCTACTCCATAGGCTACAAGCTTCCGCCATACGGCGCAGCGGTATTTCTGTTCTGATATAAAAATAAAAGCTTCCAAAAGACCTGACTGTGTGGATGCAGGACAGCGGATTTTGGAAGCTTTTTTTGTATATGAGCACCCGGTGATCAATAATCCCCGGGGGATGGTTAAGAAATCCGTAATAATTGTCGAAATAATAATCACAAATGAAAAACAGCATTTTGATATCAGAGTAAATATGTATGTTTCGTTTACGATGATACAGCATGGATTGTCTCGGAGGATATATGAGAGTAGACCTTAATGCAGGAAACATCAATCAAAATGCTGACAGAGAAGTAAGCACAGCGACAACTGCATACGGTAACCCTCTGAAAGCAAAGGAGACAGGGAAGGTCTCAGGTTCAGCGGGATTTACATTAGACATTTCTGGCACAGTTACGGATAACGCTGCATATGGGATGGGTGAGCTGAGATCAGCTGCCGAGATCATGCAGGATGCGGGGCAAATGGACATCGCCTTACAGAGAGACTACATGGCAGTAATGTCTAATTCTATGTCAGCAGAAGATTTTGCGGAAATGACAAAAGATGGATTCTCCATATCGGATCTTAACGTGGAGGAGCATGTGACCTCTCTTGACAAGCTTAAATGCAAGCTTGCCGAGGCGGGTATCATTGTGGAAGGCTTTAATGACGATCTGTCGGAAGATGAGCTTAATGCCATAACAGGAAGTACGGCTCTCACCACCCAGATAGAGGAAGCCTTAAGAAAGAATGACCTGCCGGTCAATGAGGAAAATGCAAAGGATATGGTTAATGCCCTTAACAAGGCAGAGAGCATCACTCCTCTTACAGATGAAAAGGTTAAATATATGGTGGTAAACGATCTTGATCCCACCATTGACAATCTGTACAAGTCCGAGTTCTCAGCAGGGAATGCAGGCGGCAGACAGGCAAGGGGCTATTATCAGGATGGTGTAGATGGCTATTTTGCCAAAAAGGCCGATGTGATCGACTGGGATCAGATAAAGGGTCAGGCCGAGAGGATAATAAAGGATGCCGGTCTTCCCGCTACGGATGAGGAGCTTTCAGAGGCCAGATGGCTTGTGGAGGAGGGTATCCCTCTTACAAAGGACACCATAAAGACCTTAAATGATCTTAAGTCAGTTAATATCCCCATGGACAGAAAAGACCTTCTAAGGCATATGGCCATATCCATAGCTGACGGAAACAGAGCCGAGAATGCATCCCTGATAAAGGATAATACCTATGCAAGCGAGGCAGCAGAGATCAAAAAAGCAGTTTCTGAGCTTGATGAAAGACATGTTCAAAAGACCATAGAGGCAGATAAGCCTGTTAATATAAAAAATCTCATGCAGGCTGCAGATGAGCTTTCCAGGGGGGATGTAAAAAAGGAAGATCCCGTAAAGACCACTCCTGAAGCTGCCGTTTCAGAAAGATCCGCAGAGGAAGGCTCTTTTGGGACAAAGGACAGTAATGAGTACATTTCCGCAGTAAGATTTTTAGAAGAAACAAGGCTCATAATGACGGCTGAAGCAAACTACAGGCTGTTAAAGACGGGTGTTTCAATAGATACGCTGCCCCTTGAGCAGTTAGTCGACAGATTAAAGGAAGCCGAGAGGGATTTCTACAGGCCGCTGCTTTCATCTCCTGTTGAGGATCACAGACAGGATCCCGAAAAGCTCCTTATGGAAGGCATCAAGAATGAGTCGGGAAGAGCCGACGAGATCCTTGATCAGAGAATACTTCTCTATAAACAGAGCATAAGCGTATACGAAAGCTTAAGAACGATACCCTCAGAGACCCTGGCAAAGGCAGGCACGGATTCAGCCTTTACTGCAAGAACGGTCAATGAAGCCGGAGCAGCCTTAAGAGAGCAGTATATTTCGGCCGGTAAGTCATATGAAGCACTTATGACCGCACCGAGAAGCGATCTCGGAGATTCGATAAAGAAGGCTTTCAGGAATGTTGATGACATCCTCCTTGATAACTTCTTTGAGCTTGACGATGTTAACAGGAAGGCTGTAAGGATCCTCGGATATGCCGGCATGGAGATAAATGAGGAATCGATAAACAGGGTAAGAGAAGCCGATCTTGCACTCGAAGGAGTGATAGAGAGGATGACTCCCGCAAAGACGCTTGAACTTATAAGAAACGGTGAGAATCCTCTTGATGAGAACATCTTTGACCTGTATGAAAAGATGAACAGGCAGGCACCTTCCGAAAATACCGAAAAGTATTCAAAGTTCCTTGTAAGACTTGAAAAGAACAAAGAGATAACCGAGGCTGAAAAGTCGGCCTTCATAGGTATATACAGGCTGTTTCGGCAGATAGAAAAAAGTGATCACAAGCTTCTTGGAAATGTGATGAACGAGCAGAAGGCTCTTACATTAAGAAACCTTATAGGAGCTTCGAGGTCAAACAGGGCACATGGAATGGACATATCCGTTGATGATGCCTTTGGAGGACTTACGGATCTAATAAAGAACGGGGAATCCATAACCGAACAGATCGATACGGTATTTTTGCAAAGAGAAGGAGACAGAGCCGCTTATCTTAAGGACCTAATGGATCGGATGAACAGTGACGGTGATACGGATACGGATGCTTACAGAGAAAGCATGGAAGAATTAAACAGAGCTAAAGCCGTGGATGATCAGGTAATAGAGATGTTACGGGATAATGACATTCCGGTCACCGTAAGCAACCTTCTTGCATCACAGACTCTTATGAATGAAAGAGGAAAAACCTTAAGGACCCTGTTGAACAATGCAAAAAATGACGATATATCTGACAGATTACTTAAGAGTGCCGACAGAATAAGCGAAAGCCTTACGGATAAGGAAAGCGCCAAAGAGGCATTTGAGCAGTTTAAGGATGCGGCCGATGAGCTCATAAATGAAAGAGCTCTTGAAATGGAAAACGCGATCGATGTAAGGGAGTTAAGCCTCTTACATAAGCAGATGGCAGTGGCTGCAGGAAATGCAAGAAATGAAAACTATGAGGTACCTGTAGAGATAGACGGAGAGTGGACCTCCATCAACTTAAGGATACTCAGGGATTCGGATGAAAAGGGAATAGTCTCGGTAACCATGGAAACGGAAGGTTACGGACACATCGGAGCCAAGTTCTCATTAAGCAACGGACAGATAAGCGGCTATGTGACAGGAGATAAGAGCGAGGGCCTTGACAGGTTAAGAAATAGGGCAGCAGAGCTTGAAAGTCTCCTTTCAGGATCCGGAAAGACGCTTAATGAGCTTGATTTTATAGACAGTAACAGATCCCTTGACTTAAATGCATTTGCAAGAGAAGAAAGGGATGAAAGAGCTGACACCAAAGATCTCTACGATATAGGAAAGGCGTTTGTAACGTTTATCGGAAGACGGGAACAGTAAAGAACCGTATTTAGCGTATAGCAGGCAGTTTTCAGAGAATGACTCAGAAAAAGGAGAGAAGGCATGAAGGTTAATTCCAATATCCAGGCTATGATAGCCTCCAACGTATTAAAGAATAACGAAAACAGATTTTCGGCATCGAGCGAGAGAATGTCGAGCGGCTACAAGATAAACCGTGCAAAGGACAATCCGGCGGGAATGGCTATCACCAACAGGATGCATTCGCAGCTTGAAAGCCTAAACAGGGCTAACCAGAATTCATCCAATGCCGTAAATGTCATACAGACGGCAGAGGGTGCACTCTCCGAAGTGCAGGATATGCTGCAGAGGATGAAGGAACTGACAATTCAGGCGGCAAACGGTACGAATACCACTGCTGACAGGGAAGCCATCCAGTCCGAGATCGACCAGCTGACCCAGGAGATCACGAGAATATCCAAACAGACCGAGTACAACAGCCAGAAGCTCTTAAACGGCGATCAGGATCTTAAGGGCTACAGCGATAAGGAAGGCTTAAAGATCGAGACCTACAATGACAAGCTTCTGACACATAAGAGCTATTCCATCTCGGTAAGCCGCAATGCTGACGGAAATGTTGAGGTATCGGGGACCGGATTTGATACCACCGGTAAGTTTACCTTTGATGAAAAAGACAGCAGGATCACCTATAAAGAGCCGGGCGGTGCCGAGATGATAATAAGCATCGATCAGGATGTGGCCGCTATCCCGGATCAGCCTGCCGCACTTACGGCAAATCTTGAGATCAACGGCATAGGCGGCATGAAGATACAGGTAGGTGCGATGGAAGGCCAGAGCATCACGATGTCGATCCCCGAGATATCCCTTGAGAACCTCGGGATAAACAGAATGGATGTACGTACCGAGGAATCCGCCAAGGAAGCAATAGATCTGGTAGACGAAGGAATAGCCTTTATCTCAAAGATCCGTTCAAGGCTCGGTGCATATCAGAACAGACTCGAGGCTACGATCTCGAACTTAGATATCAGTGAGGAAAACCTGACCTCATCCTACTCTACGATCAAGGATGTTGATATGGCGGAAGAAATGGTTGAATACACAAAGCTGCAGATACTGACTCAGGCCGGCACCACGATGTTAACACAGGCTAACGAGCAGCCCCAGCAGGCACTTCAGCTTCTGCAGTCATAAAGCGGGAAACAGCTGTTAATGACTGCAATGATGCGTATTTTTTTGTACATATGATCCACTTAGGAGGGAAATATGACTAAGGAACTGATACAGGAATACACGTTAAAGATCACCCAGGCAAACAGAAGCCAGATGATAGTGATAGTCTATGACATTGCCGAACAGTACATAAAGGATGCTCTTTCGGCTTATGATGACGGAGATATGGAAACCTTCAGGAACAACTGCGGCTACGCCTTAAAGTGTGTGGGCGATCTTATGGAGGCTCTGGATTTCAACTATGAACTTGCGGTTCCCCTTATGAGACTGTATGTGTTCATAAGCAAGCAGATATCCTTATCCTCGGTGAAAAACGATACCGAAGGCCTGTTGGCCGCAAGAGGCCTCATGTTATCCTTAAGGGACTCCTTTGAGGAGATGGCAAAGCAGGATGATTCGGGTCCGGTCATGGGAAACACGGAATCCGTATACGCAGGACTTACCTATGGGAAAAACCAGCTTAATGAAAGCATAGGCGGATCCGATAACAGAGGCTTTATGGCCTGATCAGTGCTTTTTCAGTACGGGTATCACGGTACACAGAGTTGCCGTTAGCGTGATGGATATGAGCACCCAGGTGTGTTCAAGTATTCCCGTAAGTTTATCCGGAGAATATAAAAGAGCCGTCAGAAACAGGGTGATAAAGCACACCAGTATAAGAGAACAGAATATGAATGAGAAAGAAACGGGTCGGGATGTTTTAGGTCCGTTTTTTTCTGCCCTGATACTTTCCTCACTGCTCTTTTCTTCAGGAAACCGGTAATAGTCTTTACTGTCAGAAAAGCTCTCATTTTCCCTGTCCGCCGGCTCTAAAAAGGCGGTTGATCCGGAATCCGTGGCAGCCCCTTGTAATTTTGATGATACAGGTATTTCAGACTCTATCTTTGGGATCTGGTAATTGCCTGCTGCGATGTTTTTGTAGAAATCGTAGGCGTATTTAATGGAATCCTCATTACGGTGGTCGGCCTTCTGTATGATAAAGTCGGCAAGTTCCTCGAGGCTTTCGGAAAGCTCCCTTTTTTCCTTCGGAAAAAAGCACATAAAATACCGTCCCGTAGTCATGTTATAAAAGATGTTTTCGGGCTCCGTTCTCAGATGTTCCTGTCCGAGCATATACTCCTCAAGGCTTGAAAAAGATAAGGAAAGATCGGAAAACAGTCTTCTCAGATCCTCTATATCCATGCTCTTATGCTCAAAATGGTCAGACAGGCTCTCCATTCCGGTAATGTCATATACATAGTATTCTTCACCGTTTATATACTGAGTCCTGCAGTCAAGAAAGCCCTCCGGCCTGTTTTCCAAAAACATCCGTATTTCATAGCCGTCTTCATTAGCCGATGACTTTAGAAGCAGGGAGCTTCCTGTCACCTTCTTATCCGTTTCTCTTGTTATCAAGCCTTCTCCTTTCACAGGTCTGCGCTGCACGGGTGTTTTACTGTAGTGGAGGTGTTTTGCTTACCCTGCATCGTTTTAGTGTATCTTGTGTTTTCTTGCAAAATCCTCTTCATCAGTCATGCAGGTAATATCTGTTACTGTATAATTCATTTCATTTCTGTCTGAAAGAGAAAACAGAAGCCCTCTGTCAAAACCCATTGAACCCTTTAAGGTAATTCTTACAGTACCGTTTTCTTCAGATACGGTTATTTCCCTGGTATCTTCATGCATGCGTATAAGCTTTCCCGTAAAGGCCTCATCAAGCATTTCGGCTGCTTTTTCCCGTGACAGAGACTCGGAGGTTTCGCTTCCCGCCCTAAGTGATGCAAGATGACAGGCTTTTGTCATTATGCATCTGTCATGCATATAAAAGCCAAGGAACAGTATCAATACGATAGTCCCGAGGATAAGAGGTATTAACAGGGATAATTCTATTGTGAGGCTTCCTCTTTTTTTAGGATTGAAAGATTTTTTACTAAAGATCATGTATGAATAAAAAGACCGCATATCCTGCAAGGAGACAGGGAGCAAACGGAATGCCGTCACTATGACTCTTTTGTGATATCAGAGTGGATGTTTTGTATAAAAGAGCATAAATAAAGGCAAATACGAAGGATAAACAGAGAATTAAGAGGGTATCATAAAGACCGGTCATAATGCCTGCTGCAAGGATAAGAATGCAATCGCCTTCACCGATCGATCCTTTACAGAGCTTTCCGGTAACAAACATCATTAGACCGGGAAGTGCGCCTGTAAGAAGCTCCGGGATACGATACATCCCTTTACCCATAACAAACGACAATATGAGACAGATGGTTACGACTCTTATATCAACGTATCTGTCTTTTATATCCGTTACAGAGGATATGATGAGCATTATACAGACCGGTATCTGATCGATCGTTAACTACCTTCCTTTGCATCTTGAGCACTGAGGTACTCCCGGAATATCCGAAAGCTTCACTACCCGTATTGTTCTTGTTAATCCGCTGCAGTTAAGAGAGTTGTGATATCTCTCCCCTTCGGGGGTAATGTATAGAAGCGGATCCGTAAGCCTTGAGTGACAGTGTTCGCAGGCCTTATATTTAGCCCCGTAATCGTTTCGCTCATGCAAAAGTGAGTCCTTATCCGTCTCCCGGATCCTAAGCTTTATGTGGGTACAGTCGGGGCTTGTGTGATATACGCTGCCGTTAGGTGTCATATAGACATATTCATTATCTTCACCATCCCCCTGACCGTGCAGGCCCCTGTCATAGCCGGTAAAAGTATGTACGGTGATCCTTTGGTCAAAGCGGTAGGAAAAAAGGCCTGTAAGATCATAGGGAAGGCGTGTTGTGTATCCAGCGCACAGGGTAAGTATTTCCCGGTTATCAAGATCGCTCTCACCTACATCTATCCCGTAACCCTGTCCGATAACCGGAGCTCTTTTTAAGATCCCTTCATCCATAAAGCCCAAAAGGTCTGAATATATCCTGTTTTTGTCCCTGTCATAAGCCACACAGGCTCTTTCCGACAGAAGCTTTGATTCACTGTAAAGAGCCTGATCCAGGGTCATGTAGAAATTCATCAGATCAAGCAAAGATAATAAGAGTAACATTCCAAAGAGGAAAAAAGGCAGCACCAAAGCAGTTTCGATGGTCAGACTGCCTTTTAGCCTCTTTTTATAAAAAACAGACTGAGGCCGCATATTATCCGTAATGAATTTTCCTTCATCTGCATGTCCCATTTTTCGGTATGTATGTCCTGAGCCTGTTCTCTATCCTTATCGGGTACCTTCGTATTCATGGTCTCTTATGATGTATTTCTTATATCCGAAGGAGCTTTCATAACTCATCTTTGCTTTTATGTATCCGACACATCCGTCTATGCGAAAGTATGGATTTTCCATGCTTTTTATATCCATTTCGACGATATCCATGAACCGTCTCCTCTTATCTGCGGGATCTGCGTTGTACAGCAGTATTCCGAGATATTCCTTGTAGTTAAGTCCGGATCCATTACTGCTTCCCATATGGCTTCTGTAATCTGAGAGTCCCGAAACAGACAGTATCAGGTCGGAGGGGTCTTTTGACAGTTCACATCTGCCTCCGCATAAAAGCCTGTTTACTTCAAGTACGGATTCAGCATATGCCCATGCATATATGAGACAATCTGCAAGTTTCATCCTGGTATCCTCATCATAAACAGATGTTTCCCGGTCGATCATGGAATACACTTCATTGACCGCATGACTGTCAGAGGATAACAGCTTAAGGTTTACACTTTCCCTGTAGGATATAAGCTTATTTAGGATATATTCGAGATTGTCCTTATCGTTTAATGAGCCGTATATAAGGTATTCAAGCTCACATCTTAACGGATGGTCTGAGTTGTATTCGGTAAAACATGAAAGCTTCTGCATAAGATAATCGCAGAAAAGATCATCATTTATGTCAGGTCTGCTTTTTTCCGGGGGATAGGAGCCTCTATTAAGCTCCCTTTTTGAGGGTACGTCATCATAAGGGAGTGTTTTCAAAGACATACAGGATCCATCCATAAGTTGTTCAGTATTTAAGAGCTCTGACCTGATCCTTCGTGACAGCTCTGAAATGCTGTTATCATCGGGGATTTCCGACAGTACCATATCCCATCTTTCGATAAGATCATCACAGCTTTCATCAGTGATCACCTGATTGTTGGGTATAAAGATATCTCTGTATTTTGCCTCTCCGTACCTGTCCATGTATCTGGCAGCCTGATCTGCCATCAGCTGACCCTCCATATCACTTGCAAGCATGTACTGTATTATTTCCGCATCTTCCAGTTTCAGACCCATAAGATCCCGTTCTCCTTCGTTTTTAAGATTTATCTCGTTGTATTCCTCTAAGTGCGACACGAGATTGTCAATACCGCTTTCTCCCTCCCTGTATGCCGTATCGATATAGAAGAGGTCATATTTATCGAACAGTATCTTACTGTATTCGGCAAAACAGGATCTTATGGCTGCGTCGGTCTTTAGTTCGATCTCATATTTAAGCATTTCAAGCCGTGCGCTCTCCGTAAGTGCACAGATGAACAAAAAAAGCACCGAAAGAAGAAGAGCCAGAAATACGGAGATCTCACCCCTGTATCTATACTGCCGCACTGTCTGCAGCTATTCTTTCAAAGATCCCGCCGATCAGGGTGGTCAGCTGGTCTCTGAATATCACGACAAGTCCTATCAGGACCACCAAAATCTGTACTGACTGCTTTGGAATATTCAATTTTCAAGGTGCATTACACAAAATACATTGTGTTTTGTATTGTAATTACGGTGTTATCTGCTCACAGATTCTGATATGCTTGGAAATTGCCGGCAGATATGATACCTTTCATCTTTGCGTTTTCTTCCCGAAGCTGTGCGCATTCTTCATTACGCTTTGCAAGCTGTTCCTCCAAAATATGAAGCCTACCCGCCATTGCTTTATCCATTACCCTGCGTTTAGGTGCATTAAAGTCTTTGCCCTGCTGTAGCTTCTTGGCTCTTGTTAGTTCCTCATGAACAGATTCATTATTATAGAAGAAAGATCTCGACAACCCCGTTTGCTCCATCAGACCGGCGATGGTGACTTCAATGTTGTCAGTAATCATTTTCCTTATTGCCGCAATAGCCAATCTTTCCTTTTCGATACTTCGGATTCGATTTGTCTCGACCATCCGACTAAATATCTTCTCATCTTTTCCCATTCCACTCCTCCAAGATACTTGATATCTCCGAATTAACCTGATCCAACACATCCTTTGTTTCGTTATAAAGCGTCTCAGGACTCATTTTGCGGTAATACTTAAGGCTATCCGTGCCGGATTGCCCCAACAGCTTTGCAATCGTCATATCATCAATATGCAGCTCCGTCAGCTTTCGTGCGTATGTATGCCTCATCAAATGTGTACCTACCGTAAAACGCTCACCCTGATCATCGCGCAAATCATTTTTTATAATGATCTTATTCAGCGCGTACTGTACCCGGCGATATTGCATCGGTTCCTCCGGATTTCGATCATTTACGAAGATGTATTCCCGATCTCCAAAGCGCTCTCTCGTATATTCCATTGACCGTATCAGCAAGGCTGCCACATCTGGGCTTAATATCTTTGAGTATGATTTATGTGTTTTAATCTGATAAATATTGATCATATCTGTCCCACGAGCGCTCTTTTTTATACTATCGCGCGTAATCGTCAAAGCCTCCGATATGCGCGTTCCAAGCAATTGATGAACAAGTAAAGCGCGTGCCATTTGTTCTTCAACTTCCGCGATTATCGCATTATTCAAGCGCCTAATCTCGTCATCACTATATGATTTATAGATGGTTTCGGGCTTCCTACCTGTATCAGTGTTAAGGAACAGATTATCAAGAACAGGGGCATTCAGTATCATAGATGCTGACCGAAGCACGCTCTTAAGATGGGACAAGTCCTTAGAATAGTCTTTCCTGCCGGTCGCTTCCAAATTCGTGTGTAAAAGGTATTCTTCTATAATAAAACGGTTAAGAACCGAAAGGGTATCTATTTCCGGATGATTCTCTGCCAGCCACTCTGCAAACCGTCCTACGGCAGTCATTTCTGCGCAGACCGTACCTAAAGTCTTTTCTCTTAAGTGGAGTTTCATCACCTGCTTTATTTCTCCGCGAATCCCAAGCTGTTCAATTCTCTTAAAAGAAATACTCTTTATCTTATGCACTGGGTTCAAATCAATCGTTATACCCAACTGATCAATAATCCAGATATCACATTCAAATCCACCGGCATCTTCTGACATGTGAAAATACTCATAGATTACTCGAATATACGCTATAAGCGGAGCTACTGCACGACTCTCTCTTTCGCTATCAACTCGTTTTCTCATGTGACTATACCTAAACCCTTTCTTCATAAGCCATTTCCTACACCCGCGTTCCAATTCCTCGTATTCCATAGCTTTTATAGACGCCATCTTCGGAAATGTATCTTTCATAGCACGACAGAACTGGTTATAATTTCCCAATTCAGTTCGTATGCTGCTTAAAGATAGGATCTGCCCACGGTGGCGTATAAACTCCTCCATCTCGGCTTGAATTACTTCATTACCCAGCTTGGATAGATCAAATCCACGATCTGGCCTGACTAACCTATGCTCCCGTTGTTCTTTTGTCGCATTTTTATAACAATCAAGATCCCGAATCTTTATGATCATGTCTGTCCGTCCCGTCCTTTCGTCCTATATTTTCAAAATACTCATAACTGGCATCCCTAACGCGCTTCCCAGTATAATCAATGTATTGCTTGGTCATTTCCTCGGTTCTATGCCCCAAATAATCGCGTATTGCCTGTATTGCAACACCGGCGGCATAAAACCTTGTTCCTACACCGTGTCGATATCCATGTGCCCGGAAACTGTATTCATCTTTGCTAATACCATTTGCTGTAAGAATCTTTTTTATCTGTTTGCTGAAATAGCCAGGATCATAGGCTCGTACTCCGTCACACCTGGTAAATACAAATTCCTCTCCGTGTTTTCCAATGCGACAGATATATTCTGTCATAACGGCATATAACTCCATCGGAATGGGAATCAGCTTCTCCCTTTTCATTTTGTACTGATTAACCCTCATAAATGCACGTTCTCCGTCACTTTGATAAGCATTCGCCTTGATAGTACAGATTTCATTTATACGACATCCCGTAGACCAAAGATTCAAATACATAAGGCGCAGATGTTCCGGTGCATCGGCAAGAGCGACAACCACCTTGGAAATTGTCTGCTCCGGGATCGACAGATCATGATGCTTATTTCTGCATTTTTTCAGATAATATGAAGCTGTCACGCGCGGCTTATCGGCTTTCTCAACCACCGACAGATAATTCCAAAATCGGAAAACAGATATAATACTCTTATTAAATGATTGCGGCAGATTATCCCTCATATCCAAGTATTCTGCATACGAATCCATTATTGACTTGCTAATATTCCCGACCTTGTAGCCCATATCATCACAAAATATGAGGAATTCTCGAACTCCATAATACTGGGCACGGATATTTTCTATTGCCATATTTGTCAGCCCCAGTTCATATTGAACATAACCTTTAAGCTGTTCTCTGTTCTCCCTGTCGCAGATCTGCCAGAATGAAAGTCGCGATACGGGACGCGCGGGATTCATACGATCATACTTAAATCCAAACCTCTCAAGAAACCAAGAATTAGCCTCCCAACGCGGCTTCTCATCATTACAGAACAGAAACCGCTGAATCGTATTCACTATTTGGAAGTATTCAGTCTCCTTAGTTCCAACTTGTCCGGTAACACTCGCGCGATATCCGATTATATCCTGAGCTTCCATAAGTTCTATGTCCTTAACACCAGTAGCCACACAATATTGGAAAAACCTATGAAGCGGCATAAGGTAAAGGTCGTGCCGCATCTTAAGATGCTTCTGTTCACGGAAAACCCAGTTCAATATATCTATCATTTGATGGCATATCGTCTCTGACGCCGCTGAAGGAAAGTCATATACCAACTGTGTCTTGTCTTGCCAGTAATACAGACTCATTGCGATATCATAATCTGGATGATAGGAAAGGAATAGCTTCTTCCCATCGTATTTCAGTTCCTGATGAACAAAGGGCTTTGCTTCTTTCTCCCGTAGGATCTCCCCAAGTTTCAGTTTGTCCAGGCTTTTTACATATTCCGCAGCTTTTTTCTCTGCGATGGTCGTTATCATATACTGTTCAAACCGCTCTCTCAGCTCATAATCAATACTCCCGACATCCTTTACACCGTTTTGCATAAGAAATGTGCCTATTTTATTTTTTATAGCGCGGTTAAGATTATCATTATTTATGATACTTTCACGGATGATCGGGTAATCATCCATGAGATGATACATAATAAACGGTTCCAAAGAATTAAGATACTTCTGCTTTTGGTTGCATGATAGGTTATCCGCATTACATACGCGCATTCTATAATGCTGCATAATCTGTTCAGATATCTCCGAAAGATCATATACTCCCTCTTGGATAAGAAACTCCTCAACAAAACGACGCTGCCTACCTGTTACAGTAGGGCATTTATCCATTTGCCTATTCAGTTCTTCCTGTCCGTCCCATTGCGGGAATGACAGAAGCGCAGATGATGTCATAAAAAAGTCCCCTTAAAGCAGTTTCCTAATATCGTATAGTGCCTCATTCTCCTCGTAGTATTTCTCCGCAGCAGCTTCCAGTTCTTCCTCAGCCACGCTTAAGTATTCCTCGGTGGTTCGGATACTTCTATGCCCTAAAGCTGTGCTGATTTCAAGCATAGCCCACCCGGCTTTCCTACGTTCGTTAGCAAAATAGTGGCGTAACATATGAGGAGTGGTTTTAATCCCGGTATTCTTCTCCAATAACTTCAACACAGAATAAACCGCATTAACGCTCATGGCATTGCCGGCTGTTCTTCCATGCAGCACAATAAACAGATACTCTGTCCGGCTTAACAGCTCGGCGTTTTCCGACAGATAAGATTGCAATATCTCCAAAGTCTCTTTGCTAAAATAGGTATCCCTATATTCGGCGTTCTTTGCTCTTGCATGGTTTTGATTGTCCTCACGCATTTCAACGCGTATTATCCGTTTCTCATAATCAATGTCACGAACATAATTTACGCCCAACAGCTCCCCAATCCTCATGCCGGTTTCCGCCAAAAGCATTAAAAGAACCTTATCTCTTAAGCACGCACAGGCATCAAGCAATATGGCAAGATTGTCCCCAACGATTTCCCGACTCCTGTGTTCATTGGGTGGGAGATATCCATTGAAGTGCATAACCATACGCTTAAACCTGACACCCACATCATTGACATATGATGCTTCTTTCTCCGTAAGTACCTTAAGATCTCCATTACCCGCCTGATCCATCTGAAGAAACTGCAGATAACGAAACACCACAGCAAGGTAAGTATTACAAGTGTTGTTATTTGGAAGCTGCGCTCGGTCGCAATGTCTGCCGCTCTTAAGCCATTCCAGATAATCTGAAAAATGCTCAAACTGAATAGAATAGGGCATTTCAAACATTTCTGATACCGTCAGATTCTCCTCGTCCAAATACATCAGATAATATGAAATTGCATACGCAATGGCCTTTACAGTATTTGGAGATAAATGCTCATTGGACTTATGCTTTAAGTATTTGGAGGGACGTGGTTCCAACATAAGTGTATCCGCGTTGGATATCCAAAATACCTCTTTCCCTTTATTCATTTGACTTTCAACTAAATATCTACTCATTATAAAAGTTTCAAAATGAAATCTATAGTTTCAATTAAGTGTATATCATGTGTTTTGAGTTTCATTTTACATTCTTAAATGAAACTTGTCAACATATAATTGAAACTTTGAAGCCAAAATTTAAACTTTTATTTCATTTATATCTTGAACGAGTTTCAAATATGTGCTAAATTAAAACCAATTATTGAAATCGGAGGTATATTATGAGTAGAGCAGTGCCTTTAGATCATGAATTTAACAAAGCTGCTTTCAGTCAGCTTTTGAGAACAGCACAGGGAGAACGCCAGCAAAAGCAATTTGCTAATGACATAGGTATGAGCAAGTCTTATCTTAACTGCTACCTTGGAGAGAAAATGGATAGACCGCTCACACCCGCAACCTTACAGAAGATTTGTTATGCCTCTGGGGGACGCGTATCATATGAGGATCTTTTATCGACTTCCGGTTATGACCCGCAAAAGCACATCATTAGTATGGAATTTAAGATCCCGGGTGCAAAGCCTGTCGTTCGAAAAATATATAAACACGATCTCGATGCTATGGACGAACAATATGATTTCATTGATACCAGGCTTAATGCCGTTACCGGCACTATTTCAAATGCATTAGCTTCTAAGGGATATAAATGGAGCGGTAAACCTACCGAAGATAATCGGCTTGATTTTCGTGTTACACTATATGATGAACCTATAACAGAGTGGGGCTTTATTTATCTCGAAACAAAGGACGTTGATCTTCCGATTAACTCCCCCATCTCTCTACTACGCATTAACCAGTATGCAAACGCTTTACTTTTTGCTATGGGAAAAGCACGAGAAAAAATATCTTTTATAACCACTTATGAAAACATATACGAAAAATTTAAGAATGCTTCTCTTCCTGTACTGGCTTTATACGCTTCGGTTATCTTGATTGATACAGACGAACTAACCGTAATAAAAGAAGAACCTATAAAATCCTATTTAGAAGCAAGCTCTGATATACCAACGCTAATATGAATCTTTCATCAATTATTTTTCCATTCTTTCATAGCAAAAGGCAGACCAGTAACGGCCTGCCTTTTGTGCTGTAGTCTATCAATATACTATTTTACATCTTACTGTTATCTCGCAATATGAGCTTAAGGCTCTTCATATTATCACAAAGCACCTTCCGCTCATACTCTGTACAATCTTTCATAACCACCGTCATTGCTCGTATGGATGTGTCTTCAGAGCAGCCTCCAAACAGTAAT
>JAILPG010000129.1 GCA_024699595.1 Lachnospiraceae bacterium
CCCGGAGCATATCTGCCGACTCATCCCCCGTGTCTTCGACAATTATTAGTTCATGTATCGACGACGGCAGCACAAATAAACTCTTTCCGCGCTCTCTGGCAAATTCCCGGATCAGATCCGCATAGTATAATCCTATCGCACCATAATACTTGTCCTGACTTGTCATTACCCACATAGGTACATTTCTTTTATCCTCATCATCAATAGCACATCCCATACTATCAAGCACATCAAACATGCTCTTTATGTGTGGGCTATTCAAATGCAGCGTATTCTCCTTCGCATAACGATGTAATTCTTCTGTGGTAATTCCCCATGAATTGCAATGGCTGTTATGTATCAGAATTGATGCTTTCTGTATGTGAGCTTCTTCCGGCAGAATATAATAAAATAACAACTCCAGATCCAGGAATGGTATATGCGGAACATCAGCCAAAAGCTCCTTATTTTTTTCGCGATTCACAAGTTTCATACAGACCCTAAGCTTAGCACGATCCCAATTCATGAATTCCTGTATGTCAAAGTCAGTCAATGGCTGGAAGGCACACCGATATATAGTTTCAGCAATCCTAACAAGGCTTTCACCGTCACGATATCGTTCCAGATAATCTTCCAGATAAACCGTCGGCCTGATACGGTTTTCTTCCTGCTCAAAACATATACCTGTAAGCTTCCTTCCATTATTCTTTACAACTTCGTGCAGACTTATCTTAGCATCCTCATCCATTCTTTCCTCAAGCAGCGGTCTTATCTTTTCCCAAAAGGATCTTATTTCTTCTGTCATACTTTTCTCCTTTCTATGCGGCATCTTTCGTTTTCTTTAATGCAACCATCAAATGCTGATATGTCTCATTAGACAGATCGCCAAGCTGGTTGATCCTGAATCTTTCCTGCACCTCTTCAATCGTCACTCCGGTTCTCTTCATTTCCTCATCCAGTTTTTTCAGTTGCGCTTTTGTAACACCTTTTTTCTTTTCCTGCGAGGTCTGCTCCACCGGTTTCAGCTCATATACAACGGCCCCTCTATTATTACAAATACGGACTCCTGTAATCTCCCGATCGCTGTTATAGCTGATATCTGTTACATGAAACCTGGTATTACATGTAAGGCTGTCGCCCCGTTTGACGATCTCGGCTTTCTCTGCCGGTATCCAAATAAAAGGTGCAGAATATAATTCCCTTCCAATCCCCCAGTTGAAACAGGCACGCTTGAACGAATCCGATGCCTGGCTCTTCTCTTTTTCTGCATAACCCATTGTCCCTACATCCTGTTTCATGATCCATTCCTTCTTTTCCGAATCAAAGATCTCAACAGAGCAAAATAGCTTCCCGTCTATACATTGATGACTTCTTCTCCATCCAAAAGGTCCGAATGTCTCATCCAGGATCCGCTGGTCAACTCGGGCGTCCTTATACAAAAGCAAAGTGACACCTTTTGCGTTAACGGAAGCGACTCTACATTCTATCTCACTTGCTCGAAGCAACCTAACAAATTCCATATTGTCTCCTTTCTGCAGCCTTATGCTGCTTTTACGGAAAATCTACGGCTTTTGGAAATATTTGAATACTGGCTATATATATCCGGCCGTTCCTCTTTAATTCTCTTTGTATCCAGTCGGGTAGTATCCATATTCTCCCACTTAATACTGTACCTTCCGCTTACAGCTCTTTCATTCTCACCCATTGCCAGCTTTATCCGCTGTTCTATCCTTTTCTGTTCTTCCTCAAGCGCATCCATTTCTTTAAGGATGGCGGCCCTGCGGTTAAGGTCTTCTTCAACATCATCCAAATTAAGAACGGTACCTGTTCTGGCATTCGGATACATACTGAATAATGCTTTAGCACATGATTCAGAACCATCCGGTTCAGGGATGATCTGGGTAACAACATGGTCATACCAGAATTTCTTCTCAAGCTCTATCAGACCGCTGATAAGCGCATCATCCCAAATCAGTTTTCTATATACAAATCCGACTCCCATGATGAGGCAAGCAATATACCATGTCCTCTTACCTGTGACAGCCATATAATGGTAGCATTGGATCACATATGACTCCGGTATTGCCTGGTCATCCCATGCGGATGCCTTGTATGCGTTACATGTCTTACATTCAAGCCCAGCATCTTCTCCAGAAATCAACCGGTCAACATCAGCGATCATAAACGGATATTCCCTGCTCCTGTACATATAATTTGATTTTCTTACCTTTAACCCGGTAGCCTCTGTAAATCGCTCAGCCACATACGCTTCCAGATCATGCCCACAGCGTATTGCTTCCGTTTCCTTCTGATCTAAATCCAGATTAATCTTATCAAGATAGACATTCATCGGACTTCTATATGGATTAACTCCAGCTATAGCTCCCGCATCCGATCCACCGATTCCGCTCATGCGAAGCTTTAACCATTCCCATCTGTTCATACCTTCAGTTTTAATCTTCTCAAACATAAGCCTCCTTTCTGCCGTTCGGATATCCGTGAAATATCCAGCCCTATAGGAGTAAACCATCCGAACGGCAAGCATA
>JAILPG010000132.1 GCA_024699595.1 Lachnospiraceae bacterium
AGGTGGACAGGGTGGCATTAAGCACCACCTACGGGCTGTAAATACTGTTGTTTACTATAATTCATACGGAAAGGACTTAAATATGGAAGAACTGCTTGAGATCTTAAGATCGTTTCATCCCGAGATCGATTATGATACGGAAACAAACCTCATTGACAAAAAGATCTTTGATTCCTTTGACATAGTCAGTATAGTCGGTGAGCTGATGGATCATTTTGATATTGAGATAAATGCCGAGCATATGGTTCCCGAGAACTTCAATTCGGCACAGGCCATATGGAACCTGATTGAAAGATTACAGGACGAATAAACAATAATGTCTTTTATTTCCCTGCAGTTTACCTGTTTTGTGATCGTATCGCTGATCCTTTATTATCTGGTGCCAAAAAAATGGCAGTGGGTGGTACTGTTGTGCGCAAGTTATTATTTTTATCTGTGCACGGGTATCAAAAATGCCGTATATATCCTGATTACAACGATAACCACGTATCTTTCGGCCCTTTATATCGGAAACAGCATAAGATCACAGGGTGAGTATCTGAAACAGAATAAGGAAACACTCTCAAAGGATCAGAAAAAGCTTTACAAGCAACAGATGAAAAAGAAGCAGAAGCTTATCCTTTTTATTTGTGTTTTTGTAAATCTTGCCATCCTTTTATTCTTCAAATATGCCAATCTGTCCATAGCCTATCTGAATCTCTTCAGGCTCCATGCCATGCACAGGACTGATTTCATTGGATTTCTGGATATCTTCCTGCCTCTTGGCATATCCTTTTATACCTTTCAGAGTGTCGGATATCTTGCAGATGTGTATTATGGGAAATATGAGCCGGAGAAAAATATCTTCAGATATGCCCTCTTTGTATCATTTTTCCCGCAGATAATACAGGGACCGATAAGCAGGTTCAAGGATCTTGCTTCTGAGCTTTATGCAGAGAAGAGCTTTGAGTTTATAAGGATCAAGTCAGGACTGTACAGGGTGATGTGGGGTCTGTTTAAGAAGCTTGTCATAGCAGACAGACTCTCTGCCTATGTGTCGGCATCGATCGAGCAGCGGCAGCAGTATCCCGGGCTTTATCTGTTATTTACGGTCTTTTTCTACTCCATGCAGATCTACGGAGACTTTTCCGGAGGAATAGATATAGCTTTAGGCGTTTCGGAAATGTTTGGGATATCGATCACCGAGAATTTCGAAAGACCCTTCTTTTCAAAGGACATAGCGGAATACTGGAGGAGATGGCATATCACTCTGGGTACCTGGTTTCGTGATTATATCTTCTATCCGCTCTCAATCAACAAGGGAATCCTTAATCTTGGAAAGGCAGTAAGGAGCAGGATAAACGATTCACTTGGAAAGAGGATACCGCTCTATGTTCCCATGATCATAGTATGGATCACTACAGGTATGTGGCACGGTGCGGAGAGCAAGTACGTGGTATGGGGTCTTTTAAACTGTTTCTTCATAATACTCGGTACGGAGTTTAAGCCTGTGGAGGAAAAGCTAATCGCAAAATACAGGATAAAAGAGGACAGTTTTTTCTTAAAACTTTTCAGAGTGATAAAGACTTTCTGGCTGATGGCATTCTTAAGAGTATTCGATATCGCACCGGATACGAAGGCCGGTTTTGAGACGATCGGGCTGGTGTTTAAGAATTGGAAGTATTTCGACATAAATATTATATTTGACAACCTTAGACTTCCGATAGAGGAATTTATCGTAGCCATTATCGCGATAATTTTAATGTTTATTATGGGCCTTATACAGAGAAAAGGCAGTCTTCGGGAGAGGATATTTATGTTAAATACCCCTCTTCAGTGGGTGATACTTTCCACATTGACCGTTTTAGTCGTTGTATTCGGTTCATATGGAATGGGTTATGATGCAAAGCAGTTTATCTATCTGCAGTTCTGATTGCGGATTAAAAACCGGCCGTCTGAGACTGATATTTTCTCAGGCGGGTTTTGGGATCGGGTAAGATATGAAAGATAAGACCTTGATAAAAAGAATACCGGTGATCATTATAAAGGTGCTCCTTATCATCCTCCTTGTGTATCTGTTAAACAGACTGTTTACGCCCAAGTACGAGACCGAAAATCTGGACGGCAGGATCACAAGAGAGTATTATAAGGAGAAACTTGATACCGATATCATATTTGTCGGCTCTTCCACGGTATACAGCGGGATATCTCCGATGGTGCTGTGGCAGGAGAAAGGATACACATCATATGACAGGAGCAATGCCTCCCAGACGATATGGACCTCCTATTACATGATTGAGGATGCCATTAAGTACAGAAAGCCTGAACTTGTGGTGCTCGATGTCGGATTTATCAAATATGATGACGATTTCTGCGAGGAACCCTCAAACAGAAAGGCTATAGACGGGATGCGCTTATCAAGGTCCAAGATAGACCTGATAAAGGCCGCTTCCGGCAAGGATGAAAAGCTCTCCGAATATCTGTTTCCGGTACTCAGATTTCATACCAGATGGAAAGAGCTTACCTCTGAGGATTTTCTGTATACCTTTTATGACAGGGATGTGACATATAACGGTTTTCTGTTTGATTTCAGGGAAACGGAAACGCTTCCCGCACATGACGGCTATGCCCACGGCGATGAAGTGGTCATCAGTCCGAAAAACCTTGAATATCTGAATAAGACAATAGAGCTATGCAGAGATAATGATGTGGAGCTGTTTCTTATGAAGGTTCCGAGCTATTCGGATAACTGGAGCCTTGGATATGACAGGCGGATAGGTGAGATCGCTTCAAATTCCGGGATTGACTATGTGAATTTTGATCCATACTCCGATGAGATGGGGATCGATTACAGAAAACATTCTCCCGACGAGGGGAGTCATTTAAATACGACGGGTGCCGAGATCTTTACGTCATATCTTGGCGACTATATTAAGGATCATTACGATATCACCTCACATTCAAATGATCCTAAGTACGAGAAGGTATGGGAAAAAAAGCTTGTAAGGTACGAAAACGATAAAAAGACAGTAAAAGGCAGACAGTAAGATGGAAGATAACAGAAGCATTTCATTAAAAAGAGCAGAAGAGCTTAAGGGCGAGATCGAGGATTTTCTGCGTTTTAAGGAAGAGTTTTTAAGAGAAACTGAGGAAATAAGGGATGTGTTAAGCCGCAAGCATAAGGAAGAACTGCTTAACTATTTTGAGGCGGATGAAAATGACTGGGATGACTGGCACTGGCAGCTTAAGCACAGGATAAGCTCGGTTTCCCTTCTTTCAAAGTTCATAAAGCTTTCGGATGAGAACATAGCAATGTTTGAGGAGATCTCGAAAAAATACAGATGGGCCACAACACCCTACTATCTGTCACTGATGGATTATGAGGACTTAAGATATCCGATCAACATGATGGCTCTTCCCACTGCATATGAGAATGATGAGAGCGGTGAGCTCGACCCGATGGGAGAGGAGTTTACAAATCCCGCTCCCTGCATCACGAGGAGATACCCAAACAGGCTGATAATAAATGTGACAAGCTCATGTGCGATGTTCTGCAGGCACTGCCAGAGGAGGAGATGTATAGGAGAGGTAGACAGGATCGAATCAGAGGAGAATATCCAGGCAGCCATTGACTATATCAAAAAAACTAAGGAGATAAGGGATGTTCTCATAACCGGAGGAGATCCTATGATGCTGCCTGATGAGCTTTTGGAAAGCATCATTAAGAGGGTAAGGGAGATACCTCATGTGGAGATCATAAGGATCGGAACCAGGGTACCCGTGACGATGCCCCAGCGTATCACAGAAGAGCTTGCGGATATGTTGAAAAAGTATCATCCGTTATTTATAAACACCCAGTTCAACCATCCCGGAGAGCTTACAAAGGATGCATACAGAGCCTGCTCCAGGCTTGCGGATGCGGGAATACCCCTTGGTAATCAGATGGTCTTCCTTAAGGGTATCAATAATGACAAATATATAGTGCAGCTGTTAAACGAAGGATTGTTAAAGGCCCGCGTACGCCCGTATTATATCTTCCATCCCAAGCAGGTCCGCGGCACAAAGCATTTCCAGATAACGGTCGACGAAGGCTTAAAGATCATGAAATACCTGCGAGGCCATACCTCCGGACTTGCGATCCCGCAGTATATAGTGAATGCCCCTCACGGTTACGGCAAGATCCCTCTTCTGCCCAATTACATCGAGGAGAGCAGCGAGGACCACATAAAACTTCATACCTGGGAGAACAGAGAGGTAGAGATAATCTATTAAGGGATTTTTCTGATAATTTTGGGGTTGAAATCGAAAAATACATGCGGTATAATACCGTTTGTCGATGCGAAACCCGCATAGCAGACAACCATATAGTAAAGGGCTATCGCCAAACGGTAAGGCAACGGACTCTGACTCCGTCATCTGAAGGTTCGAATCCTTCTAGCCCTGCGAAAAGGAACCGGTTTTCCGGTTCCTTTTTTGATGCTCCAAAGCCAGTATTTATGCGCATCTTCGCAT
>JAILPG010000160.1 GCA_024699595.1 Lachnospiraceae bacterium
TGCTGAAGCTCCAGCCATTTATCCGCCATTTCATTTGCATTAAGGGATCCTCCGTTTTCTATCGTTTTATAACAGTAGTCCTCAAATTCGGAATACATACACTGCCTTATGAGCGTACCCAGAAACAAATTGATCTCTTTATCCAGCCAGAAGATCTTCTCCTCCTTTGTTGCCGAGTTTTCGATCATATACTTACTCAACATGATCTCATTTGCGGTTGATGCAACTTCCTGGGTAAATATCGTGGGGGTATTACTGTATACATTCTGGTTTTCGGCAGAAAGTTCAGAATAAACCGCATGCCCCATTTCATGGACTATCGTGGACGTATATGACTCTGAATCATCGAAATTGAAAAGCAGATAGGGTGTCGTCTCATTTCCCAAAAGATACTCAAAGGCTCCTGTTGCCTTAGTGTCCGAAGGGTACACATCTATGTGAGGTTTGGTTATTATCTTATCAAAGACATCAAGATACTCATCTCCCCATACCGAGATACCCTTCCTGCCAATGTTTACTGCATCCTCATATGAAATCTCCTTAGCCGAATAACCGGTGACCGGCTGGTTAAGGTCACAGAGCATCATCTCATCAAGCCCAAGTATCTCCTTTCTGGCCTCATAATACCCATACACCTTAGGCAGAATATCATGAGAGAATTTAATGATCCTGTCATAAATCTCAGGCTCCACGTCAGAATCGGCGAGTGCTGCCTCAAGGCTTGAATCGTAATTATTTATCTGAGCATCGGCCCAGAAACCTCTCATTCTTCCTTCAAGAAGAGAAGCATATGTATTGGCATAGGGCTGCCTCATTGCATGCCGAAGTCCATATATCTTTTTACGGAATTCATGGTCATATTCGCTGCTCTCGACGATCTTTGCATACTCTTCATCCGTAAATGTGGCTTCAGTCCCGTCAGGGTAAGTAAATGAGGGATGCGGTAGTTCGACATAATCAAATATATCATGAGTTTTTTCATTGTTTTGTGCATTTTCCATAAGAGTCGCTACTCTCTTCGCCTCCTCGGAAAGAACGGAATAATCAGGATCCGTATAGCTGCTCATGTAGTAAGCATAGGGTGCAAGCTTCTCGTCGGAGAAGATTTCCCGGCGCTTTTCAAGTGGCATCGCCATGATCTCAGGTTCCTCAAAAGCCTCGGCCAGCATAAGCTTTTGCATAACTTCGTTATATCTGGCAGTGGCCTTGCCCGCCCAGGCGTTTGTGGGATCCAACGAAGAAACAAATTGCGTGTACATAGTGGCCTTATCCATGATGGCTATTATTTCAAGGAAGTCCGGATCTTCCAACATTTTTTGGATTCCCTCTGCACTGTTAAGGGTTCCTCTGATCGATTCTATCTTGGGAATCAACGCCTCGACCCTCTTCATGTCAGCCTCAAAAGCATCCTCATCGGCAAAGAGATCCGTAAGATCCCACTTTGTAGGAAGATCACTAAGTACATCATCCTGTGCGTTTTCATCATCACTTCCGGACTCCTTATCCTGTTCTCCGGACAGGCTTCCTTTATCAAACAAATTACCTACAGGAACCCCATCAAGGCTGACATTACCGTCTTTATCCACCGCCATCTGCGAAGAACATCCACTGGTAACCATCATCATAACTGCAAGCATCATTGCAATTATCCTTTTGTTCATACCTGAAACCTCCTTGCCGAAACATATTTGTTACATTTCTTTTATAGAATGACATATTCACATTTATGCGTCAACTACAATTAACGTTCATGCAATGATGGATGACATCTGCATCTTTTAACACCTCATCCATAGGACTGTCTTCCGACAGTTTATCTGTCTCATACGATCTATGAGCCATGCCTTCCCATCCCTTCCCGTTATGGAATTACCCGTCCACAGATCACCATGTATTAAAGACGGGCTTTCGGGTTCTATGAGAACTATTGAACTTACCGAAAGCCTTAAGCGTTCTTTCGAGCGCAGACTTCAGTTTTTTCGTCTGGCGTACCCCGGCTTCCCTTTTTGTGGTGGATAATGAGTTCTCCGTCAGTATATAATTGTTCAAGCACGGATCTTGCGGCTGGTGATTTTTTGTCCCAGTTTCCGCTCCAGTGCATTGATGAATGCCAGAAGATCTTTCCTTCTATGGGCAGGGAAACGTCAACGGGATCGTACTGAATGCATCCGGCCTGTCGGACATACTCATAAGTTCCTCTCTTCCCTGTAAATCTATAAGAGCCTATCAGCCCCTGTTTTGCAAGAATAAACTGTCTTGCCTGTTGTTTACTTATGGTTATCATAAAAACCTCATTTTCAATTCTTTAAGATGCCGGAGTACTGTGCTAAAATCTGAAATAGATACTAAATCTATTAAGGAGTACAGGGATATGTGTACGCACTTTTACCTGCAATATCAGTCACAGGAATTAAAAGATATAATGCAGGCCGCTGTTGATTCAAAGCTTGCCAACCGGCTTATACATGAAAGAGCAAAACCCGTTAAGACCTATGGTGAGATAAGGCCGACCGACGTAGTTCCCGTGATAGCTCCAAACAGCAGAGGGCTTCGGGCTGTATTTCCCATGCAGTGGGGATTTCACCTGCCGGGGAGCGACAAACCGCTTGTTAATGCCAGATGTGAGAGCGCAGCGACAAAACCCACCTTTAAGGACGCCTGGAAGTCTCACCGCTGTATTATACCTGCCTCGTACTATTATGAGTGGGAACATTTCAAAAGCTCTGATGGCAAGGTGAAGACCGGGGATAAGTATATTATCCAGCCGAATGGTTCGATGGTCACTTGGCTGTGCGGGCTTTACCGTATAGAGGATTCATTTCCCGTGTTTACGGTGCTTACAAGGGAACCATCAGAGGAATTAAGCCGGATACATGACAGAATGCCGCTCATCATGCCTGAAGAAAAGATTGATGAATGGATCAGTCCTGATTCTAAGCCTGAGAATCTCCTCTCCTATGCCCTTACGGATATGATTATGGAAAAGGCAACTGAAAATGATGAGAAAGATGAGCCAAAAGGCTTTCCGTTCATTAACAGTTAATGGCAGATGGATCAAATACTTAAGTGGTCCAGATATCATACTCCTTTTCCGGTCACAATAAACAATATGGCAAGGATAATGCCGCAGGATGAGATGGCTAATTCGATCGCTCCTATGATAAGTATCCTA
>JAILPG010000173.1 GCA_024699595.1 Lachnospiraceae bacterium
TTGTATACAGGGAACTGATGCAGAGAGCCGGAGTACAGCCTTTGTTTTTTGATGAAGACGCTCCTGTTATTTCCAAAAATTTCGTGGGAGATCTTAACAAAATGCTCTACGGGATGGCCGCAAAACCCCAGGAGTGGCTTGAGTACAAACAAGACAGGACGTACTTTTACATTAAAGACGGACAGGTTACAGACAGTCCTGATCCCGAAATGGTGGAAGAAAACGACGTAGAGACCGTAAATGCGGATGGAAGCGGAAATCTCCTTATGTACAGGGACTCTTTTGCCAATTCGCTCATACCCTATCTGTCACAGAGCTTTTCATATGCATATTACACTAAGACGGTTCCTTATAATATGACGGATCTTGTAGTTAAGGAGCCTGATTATGTGATATTTGAAAAAGCGGAAAGACATTTGCCGACATTTGCCGAGGTTCCTCCCATAATGAGCGCTCCGCTTAGGCAGATCGCAGGAGAGCCTGAAGAGACAGAGCTTTTGAAAGCTCCGCTTGAGATCAAAAACGACGGTGTCTATGTTAATATTTCGGGTCGGCTTGGTAATACGGATATAGTCTCAGATGATTCCAGGATATATATTTCTTTGGATGAAGGATCAGGATCCGCATATGAGGCATTTTTAACATGTACGGGGAATGAAGAATTCGGCTTCTCATGCTATATACCTGCCACGCTTTGGCAGGAACAGGATATATTGGTGATCGTTGAATCGGAAGGAAGATACTTTGAAGAAGATCAGCCGGAAGCACTCTGATAGTCATCAGAAGAAAAAACTAAATACGGCACTGTTAATATCGGGCGTTATTTTACTGCTTGTTATTTTCGCCGGCTGCGAAAATAAGTTTGGCAGAGCGGGAAATCTGAGATCACAGAAAAAGACCTCCGAAACAGAGTCTGTTTCAAATGCCAAAAATACAGATATGGTCATTACAATTAAGGATCAGCCCGAACCGGAGGTAATACAGGACATTGCAGAGCCGGAAGATTCAGAGGATGATCCCGGAACCGAAGAAGATTCAGAGGATGTACTGATCTACGGTGATCCTCTGTACTGTACGATATGGCCCATACAGGATCTTACGGTATACAGCGAACCGGAACGCAAAGAAAAGACCGGTACCGTAAAGGGAGGCCAGACTTTATGCGTGCTTTCCGAGGAAGACGGAAGCTTTAAGGTCTGCTACGACGAAGAGTTCAATACCGGTTATGTGGATGAGAGATTCTGTATGATAAATCTTTCGGAATACCTTAAGGATCTGTGCAGCTACAATATCACAAACAGCTATGATTCCGTGTTTCGAATTCATGAATATGATATTCCCGAGATTACCGGCTCAGTCGTACCCGGATTTGAAGATATAGCGATGGATCCTGCTTCGGGAAGCTTTGTGGTCCCTTATCTGTATCCCTGTGCTGTCAGACTGATGGGTGCGGCCGAAAAGACAAGGGAAGACGGTTATATACTGAACATTTATGATTCTTTCAGACCTCATAAGGCCACAAGATACCTTTATGACAAAGTTGAAACTCTGCTTAACGAGCCGCTGCCGGATGCAGAGGAAGAGGAAAGGACAATGTCGGAAGAAGAGGTTAATGCGATCAATCAGCAGAGGATTGAGGCAAGCCTTGCCGAGGCACAGCTGTTTCTTATGTCCCAGGGGATAGACCCTGCAAGTGAACAGGCTCTGCCCATAATTCAGTTTTATCTTGATAATACTGAAAAAGTTACTGCTCAGACCTATACACACCAAAGAACCTATCAGGAGGAGATGACAAACGGAAGCTTCAAGCTGTCGGCTTTTTTAGCAAAGCAGGTCAGTGCACACAACAGGGGTATTGCCCTGGATCTTACTCTCAGATCTCTTGACACAGGAAAAGATCTTGAAATGCAGTCTGAGATGCATGATCTAAGCTTCCACTCCATTTCAGCCTCAAATAATGAAAACGCAAAGCTTTTGGAAAGCTATATGAAGGCTGAGGGCTTTAACGGCCTGTCATCGGAGTGGTGGCATTTCCAGGATGATATAACGAGAAATGAGATAAAGCTGTCAACCTATCTTGAGGAGGGTGTTTCGCTTGAGGGATTCAAGGCGGATGACAGAGGCTATAAATATCAGAATGCGGACGGATCTTTTGCGGCCGGTGAAGATAGGGTCATAGACGGGAAAAATTACAGTTTTGATGATGACGGGTATTGCAAGTTATTCTAGTTACAGTATAATTATAATGTTGTTTTCCATGCAAAGATATAAGAGAATATCGGATCGGATTTATGTATGAATCTTTGGACCGGTGCATGGTAAGATGGTTTTGGCTTCAGAGGAGAATTGGGATGAGAAAAAAAACAATACTTGGGGTAATGACAGCACTCTTTACATTCATCTGCGTTATTGCTTTTCAGAATAAAGTACAGGCAGATGTTTTCATGCCTGTAAACCTGAACGGAAAGATATATTATATCAGTACCGGCGGCGTGATGTTTACGAACGGATGGGCCCAGATCGGGGACGGGATCTTTTATTTCGGACCGGACGGAGCCATGGTTACGAATACTGTAGTTAACGGATTCACCATAGGTCCCGACGGAAGGGCCGTGATCCCTTCAGCGCCTGTTGTGACTACACCCCAGATCAGTTCCGATTCAGCTCTTTCACAATACTGCATGAATATCATAAACAGCGTTACAAATGCTTCGATGACACCGGATCAGAAGCTTGCAGCCTGTTATGCATTCGTTGTCAAAAACTATAAATATAACAGGACTTATGAGACACCTTCGGGAAACTGGACAGGACAGTATGCCACGGAGCTGTTTTCGACCGGCTATGGTAACTGTTACAGATTTGCCTGCGGCTTTGCATACCTTGCCAAGGCCCTCGGTTATGACGTTAAGGTTATAACGGGAAGCGTCAAGTCTGCCAGAGGCGGAGTAACCCCACACAGCTGGGTGGAGGTATTCTATAACGGAGGCTGGTTTATCTGCGATCCTGAGCTTCAGATGGCAAAGGGCAGGGATCTGTATATGAAGACATATGACAATTATCCGGTAAAGCCGCTTATCAAGCAGCTTGAATGGGGCGTTGGGTTTTAAGAAGATATGATCATTGCTAATGGCATGGATACTATCCGGGGGACAAAAGAATGAGAAATCGCAGACTGAGTACTATGATTGCCGCAGTTTTGGCTTCAATCCTGCTTGCGGGATGCTATTATCCTGCAGAGACCGGCGAAACAAGGGAGATGCCCGAAGCGGAAGAGACTGTCGATGAAGAGTCAGAAAAAGCAGAGGAGACCCTTAACGAGGATGTATCTTCAGAGGAAGATGAAAAAGAATCCGCAGATAAAAAAGATACTGCTTCAGAAAACGATGAAAAGAAGGATGATGCAGTAAAAGAAGAGGCATCCGATACTGAAACAAGAAAAGAGAAAAAAGAGACTGAGGAGACTTCGGAATCTGATAAAAAAGCAGACTCTGCAGAGGAAGCAAAAAAGGAAGACACAAAGGAAGATACCGGGAAAAATGATGCATCCGTAAAGAATGCAGCGGAGAATAAAGAGGCTCCGAAGAAAAAGAAGAACAGTTCAAACAAGGGATCTTCAGGTAACACCGCAAATACGCAGGCAACACAGGCTGATCTTGCCGCAGCACAGGCACAGGCTCTGGCTGATGCCCAGGCTTTAGCCGAGGCACAGGCACTTGCGCAGGCACAGGCTCTGGCCGAAGCACAGGCGCTTGCCGCAGCGCAGGCTGCAGCTCAGACCCAGACTCCCGCCCCGGCCGGAAAAACGGAAGTCAGCCGGGTATATATAGAGGATTGCGGAATGGATACGGGTTACTGGGAGATCACCTATTCAGACGGATCCAAGTCAATTGTCAACAACTGATCACAAGAATTAC
>JAILPG010000194.1 GCA_024699595.1 Lachnospiraceae bacterium
CGGCATCACAACCTATCCTCAGATGATCGGTTCCGTACAGGAGACCAACGGTCCCTGGTTCCCGATGTATTCATTCTCAAACAACTTCACAACAGAGACACCCGGTGGTGTAGCATGGGCGAAGATGGGCGAGACCAAGCATGAGTGGCTTCCCAAGGTTGTTATGGCTGATGACTTCGAGAAGGGCTGGAGCGAGTACATGGATGCTTACAATGCATGCAAGCCTGAAGATTTCTTAGCTGAGATGCAGGAGATCTTAGACACCTTCAAGTAATCCGCAAGTAAATCTATTTAAACCGCTATTATATGTAAGCGGATTACTTGAAGCTATAATGATATGCGCAGTAATCCGCAAGCAATAAAGATTTAAGGATATAGGGCAGCAACGTGCGACAACATTGTTGCTGCCCTTTTTCTGAAAAAATACAGGAGTGGACGGTTATGGCCCGAAATAAAACTGAAGCAACAAAGGGGAAAAAGATAACCTTAAAGGAAATCAAAAACCAGAGTTTCCTTATGATCGTATCCGCAGCTGTCGTCATATACGGCATAATATTCTATTACTGGCCGCTGACCGGCTGGATCATGGCTTTCCAGAATTACAAGCCCAAGAACGGTCTCTTCGGTTCCAAGTTCGTGGGACTTGATAAGTTTAAATTCCTCTTTGAGGATGCAGTATTCATAAAGGTTATCAGAAACACATTTGCGATGGGCGTGATCAATCTCGTCTCATCGACCATCATGGCTGTTTTATTTGCCATTATCTTAAATGAGGTAAGGAGAGTATGGATCAAGAAACCTATCCAGACGATCTCTTATATGCCTCACTTTCTGTCATGGATAGTAGTTACCGGTATACTCCATGTTTCGCTTTCTTCAACCGGTATCATCAACGATCTTTTATTAAGATTCGGATTTATTAAACAGGCGATCAACTTCTTCGCATTTCCCAAGTACTTCTGGCCGATAGTTGCTTTTGCCAACTGCTGGAAGGAGACAGGATGGAATGCGATCATCTATCTGGCAGCCATCACATCCATAGACCCCGCCCTCTATGAGGCGGCTTCCATCGATGGCGCAGACAGACTGCAGAAGATCAGATATATCACGCTTCCCGGTATCAAGCCCACATTCCTCATACTGCTCCTCATGAATGTCGGAAATGTGTTAAACGCCGGATTCGAAGTACAGTACCTGCTCGGTAACGGTCTGGTACAGTCTGTATCACAAACGATCGATATCTACGTACTCAAATGGGGTATCTCACAGAACGACTACTCACTCGGTACCGCAGCCGGATTGTTTAAGAGTGCGGTAAGTATAGCACTTATCGTTATCGCCAATTCTATCGCTAAGAGACACGGCGAGCAGAGGCTGTTCTAGGAAAGGGGATGACGAAATGAACGAAAAAGAATACAGAGTCAGAAAACCGGTAAGTGATGTGATCTTTGAGATATTCGTTGTAGTATTTCTGACATTGTTTGTGGTGATCACGCTGTATCCCGTAATAAATACGATAGCACTGTCATTTAATGACGGTATAGACGCCGTAAGAGGCGGGATCTATTTATGGCCGAGAAGATTTTCACTTAAGAACTACAAGACCGTTTTCGATATGCAGAATATCTGGGTTGGTGCTAAAGTAACCGTTGCCCGTACAGTGCTTGCAACACTTACTTCACTTTTTGCCAATGCGCTGCTTGCATTTGTGGTAAGCCGTAAGAGATTTCTGTTTAAGAGTCAGCTTTCTCTGTTCTGGGTTATCACGATGTACGTTAACGGCGGTATGATCCCGATATTCCTGTTATACAAGAACCTGGGACTTACAGGTACCTTCCATGTATACTGGGTACCCGGAATGATAAGTGCCTTCAATATGCTCGTTATGAGGACCTATATGGAGGGAATACCCGAATCGCTCGAGGAGTCGGCACAGCTTGACGGAGCAGGGTACTTTACGATATTCAAGGATATCATCTCACCTCTGTGTAAGCCCGTGTATGCAACGATAGCGCTCTTTATTGCCGTATGGCAGTGGAACTCATGGTTTGATGCAATGCTTTACAACCGTATGAAGACAGAATATACTACACTTCAGTATGAGCTGATGAAGCTTCTGTCATCGGTAATGCAGCAGAGCGGAAGCGCAGAGAATGCAAAGAACGGTGCCAACACGATCACACCTGTTACCATCCGTGCCGCAGCCACCGTTGCAACGATGATGCCTATCATCTGCCTGTACCCGTTCCTACAGAGATACTTCGTTACAGGTCTTACGATCGGCGGTGTCAAAGAGTAAAAACCTGCCGGCGGGAGTATGAAAGTACCTCCGCCGGTGTTTTGTTATAAGGAGAAATTATGAAAAAACAGGCATTTAATCCGTATCTTCCCTCATGGGAGTACATACCCGACGGAGAACCCTATGTATTCGGAGACAGGGTATATGTGTACGGTTCGCATGATTTTTACAACGGCCACGCCTTCTGTCTCGGTGACTACATTTGCTATTCGGCTAAGGTAAACGATCTTTCCGACTGGCGTTACGAGGGCGTGATCTATGAGAGAACGGAGGATCCCCTTAACGAAAGAAACAATATGTGCCTCTACGCACCCGATGTGACCAAAGGCCCTGACGGGAGATATTATCTCTATTATGTCCTTGACAGGGTAAGTATAGTGTCCGTTGCGGTATGCGATGAGCCTGCCGGAAAATATAAGTTCTACGGTTATGTTCATTATGAGGACGGTATTAGACTTGGGGAAAAAGAAGGGGATGAGCCACAGTTTGATCCGGGAGTCCTTACGGAAGGTGATGTAACCTACCTTTATACGGGTTTCTGCGCAAGAGGAGACAAGTCAAGACACGGCGCGATGTGTACCGTGCTCGATAAAGACATGCTGACCATAAAAAAGGCTCCCGTTTTTGTCGCTCCCGGCGTTGAATATGCCGAGGAATGGGATGAAAAAACGGGTAAGAAGCCCGGGTTTGAGGGACACGCCTTCTTCGAGGCTCCTTCAATCAGAAAGAGAAACGGACTGTATTATTTTATCTACTCATCTACACTTATGCATGAGCTGTGCTATGCGGTAAGCAGATATCCCGACAAAGACTTTGAGTACGGCGGCGTGATCGTAAGCAATACCGATGTCGGTATCGGCAGTTACAAGGAGGCTGACCGTCCTGTTGCATACGGCGGGAACAATCACGGCAGCATAGTGGAGATAGAGGGAGAGTGGTACATCTTTTACCACAGACAGACGAACGGTACCTGGTATTCGAGACAGGGCTGCGCCGAGAGGATATCCTTTGACGCAGAGGGAAAGATAGCTCAGGTAAAAATGAGCTCCTGCGGCTTAAACGGCGGGCCGCTTGCGGGGAAGGGAAAATATCCCGCATATATCGCCTGCAATCTCTTCAAAAAAGACATGGAGCTGTATGCTGACGAGAAGCAGCCCCGTATCGTGCAGGAAGGAAGAGACGGCGACGAAAATCCGGGATATATTGAAAACATGGAGGATACGACCACTGCAGGCTTTAAATCCTTTGACTGTAAGGGCGTAAAGAGTATCATCTTAAGTGTAAGGGGATATATTACCGGCGAGTTTGAGATAAGGGATGAGATCGACGGCCCCGTTATCGGAAGGTGCGGGCAGGTCGAGCATTCCACCATTTGGGAGCCTTATGAGATCCCGGTAAACCTGCCTGACGGCGTGCATGACATATATGTGACATATACGGGACCGGGAAAGGCGATGCTTGGATCGATCGAATTTGTGTGTTAAAAAGACACGGAAATGTTTCATCAGGTAATACAGATAAAAAAAGCAGGCGGATGTGAGATCATATCACTCCGCCTGCTTTTTTAATCAATTGCTTTGTATGTCCCGCAAAGCTGTCTCAGGCCTGCAGGAAGCTTTATCCGAAATCTTTACTTGTTAAATTTGTCGGAAATATTGTCCACTATGCCGTCTGCAACATTCTCCATCGAATCCGAAGCTTCGTTTAAGACATCATCGAGAGGAGCAGCCACATTCTCAACAGCTTCAAATACCGTGCCTGACAGATCCGTTCCGTCTCCGCCTGCCTTGATCCTGTGATAGAAGTTGATCTCAGTAAGGCTTGCATAGGGACCTACATAAAGTGCAGCTAGTCCGCAGGTTATAGCTACGAGTAAGAACCACGGGATGAATGAAAGCATAAGCACAAAGTAATCCATCTTGCGGCCCATCATCATATCCTTGCTGGCCCTGATGCAGTCCATGGGTTCCATGTCCGGATTCTCGGCAAGGATCAGTAAAGACTGTGAATATGCAATCCCCATGATGACTCCGGGTACGATCAGAAGCAGTGACCACAGGAAAGTAAATAATCCTACAAGCAGTGAGGTAACAAGTACCTTGGGATAATTGTCCTTAAAAGGCTCAAACAGGGTATTGACCGAAGGCTCCTCACCATAGGTAACCCTTAAGCATATAAGCAGCCATCCGAACCCGACTGCGGGCAGCACCAGCAAAGTAAGTACTACCGAGATGATCCAGGTAATACGTCCGAGTGCGCTGGCAGCAGCTGCGATCAGCATATACACGAGACAGCAGACTATGAGGTTTCCTATTTTTCCTTCCATCTGCCGCTTGGCCTGTTCTTTAAGTTCCGCTCTGGTAAAATCCATTATTATTCTCCCTTCTGTAATTATATATGAACCGTCATTGCCGGTACGGACCGCCCCGTTGTATACGGCAATTTTCATACTCATATCAGTATATCAGAAAACCCCGTGTTTTGGAAGAAAAACTATGGCACGGTTACTGATCACAGTCCCTTTTCTTTCAGGAAATCTGCGATCTTTGAGTATTCGGGGGCGCTTGTCTTATATTTTTCCGAAAGTCTTACCACTTCATAGATAAGACCGTCGATCTCCGAGGCATGGCCTGCGGCCACATCTCTTTGCAGAGAGGTTGTGGCACCTGCGGATAGTCCGTCTAAGATCTTCAGATTACGCTCTGCGATATCCTCTTTAAAATCAATATCCATGGCATGCGCGAGCTCATCCACCTCTTTTATAAGCTTTACAAAGCAGTCCCTGATCTCACCGGGCTTCTGTATATCGCCTGCCGGAACGTTATAATAAAGCCCGCAGGCACCCTGAGGCGAGACATAGGAAAACTTGAGCAGGGCATCGCGAGCTATATTATCTGAAAGGATCCCGAGGATCCCGCTCTTGTTAAGATCAGCTTCGATCTCCTTAAGCTCATCCCTGTAGTCTGAGGGAGTCCTTACTCCGAAAATGACACGCAGGATGTCACCGTTCATCTGTATGACGCCGGGCTCTTTTATCTGTGCTGCCACATAGATGCAGCCGTCCGTTACAAGGGAATCGGGAAATTCGGGTTTAAGCTTTCCTCCCGTACCGAAGATATTAAGGATGGGGATGATGATCGTGTTTTTGCAGGCGATATTTTTAAGCGCCGGAACGACCTGATCCAGAGAATATCCTTTAACGCACAGAAGGATCACGTCGGGCTTTTCACCGCTTTTTTCATATTCTTCAAGTGTAGCCGCCTTCGCGGGAGATATCGTAAACTCATCTGCGGGGCGGATGACCCTGAGGCCGTTTTCCCTTATAGCCTTAAGATGATCGCCTCTGGCGATGAAGGTCACATCAAATCCTTCCCTTGCAAGATAGGCACCAACAGGACCGCCGGTGCCGCCTGTTCCCACGATCAGATATTTTCTCATGTCTTTCCTCCTGTTGTTTAATACGTACGAAATGTTAATACTCTGCAGTAATGACCGGGGAAAGCCCCGGAGTCTTATGTTTAAGATTTTACCATAATCTTTGTATTTCCTGCTATTCAAATCAGGTCGGAAAATGGTAAAATCAGATAAGGGACAGATGTTATAAATGATGTTGCGTCCGGCTGCTTTTAACCTGCGGCCTGTTATGCGGGGGGCATAATATTATGAAATTTATCTATTCGCAGAATCTTGAACCCGGAATGACTCTTGCGCGGGACATAATAAGCCCCGGAATGAGCCTTATGCTCAGAGCGGGAATGGTCATGTCCCAGGACTACATCGCATATCTACAGAAAAGGGGTTATCTGGGAGCCTATGTTAAGGACGGGGATCCTTTTGACATAGAGGTCGAGGAGCCTGTAACTGCAAAGACCATGGCGGAAAGCGTCAAAGCCGTGGAAAATGCGGATGTAGACGGTCTAATGCTTGCCGCCAGTCATATCGTTTCCGATATCTCCAACATGAAGAAGTTAAGCATCGACATTATCGATCTTCGGTCATTTGATGACTATACATATCATCATTGTGTAAACGTTGCAATTTACTGCGTTGCGGTCGCCAAATACATGGGAATGAACGACAAGGAGATCAAGGAGATATGCGAGGCCGGCATCTGTCACGACCTCGGAAAGAGAAAGATTCCCGTTGATATCATCAATAAGCCCGGAAGCCTCACGGATGCCGAGTTTGCAGAGATCAAAAACCATCCCCAGTATTCATATGATATCCTTCGAAACAATCCCGATATATCGGGGACCGTAAGACAGGCCGTTCTATGTCATCACGAAAACGAAAACGGCAGCGGATATCCGCTCGGAAAGACCGGAGATGAGCTGCATCCTATCGTAAAGATACTGCACGCTGTGGATGTCTATGACGCCCTTACAAGCCGTAGACCATATAAGAATCCCTATTCCCCCGCGGAGGCTTATGATTATCTGATCGGAGGTATTGACATCCTGTTTAACAGGGATGTGATCGATGCGATGAAGATGGTCATACCCGTATATCCGATCGCTACGGAAGTGGTGCTCTCAAACGGCGAAGCGGGGATTGTAACGGATCATACGCACAATCCGATGCGTCCCGTTGTCGGTATCCACAGTACCGGGAAAAAGCTCAATCTTGCACGCACCGAAAATAAGGAGCTTAAGATAAAACTGAGCGGTGCCATGACCATAGATTATACCGGAACCGTTGAAAAGCTGAACGAAAAGAGACAGAATGTCAGACAGAGAGCAAAAGAGATAATGATCGTGGATGATTCGATCGTAAGCCTCAAGCAGACGGGTGCCGCACTTGCAAATTCCGGATACGGGCTTATAACGTTAACAAGCGGTGTAGAGGCCCTAAACCACATCATGGAAAAAGGTGCTCCGGATCTTCTTATAATGGATATCGAGATGCCCGTGCTTGACGGGATCAAGACCGTAGAGAGGGTAAGGGAGCTTGGATACGATGATCTGCCGGTGATCTTCTTAACCGGAAAGGGTGACAGGGAAACGGTGCTTAAATGCAGAGAGGTAAGCGCCAAGGATTACATCATAAAGCCCGCACGTCCGACTTACCTTCGCGAGCGTGTCGAGGTGGCACTTGATGCAAGTCTTGAGAGGTAGACTCTTTTGTTGTAGCATGGGCGGTCCTGCTATATAATGATAACGGGCTTCGAAGTCATGCGCGTCGTCTTGCCCGATATATATGGTTTGGCTATTTACCAACTCATGGTTGATATTTATAAATTCCCGAGGCTTTTATACCCCGGTCTTTTAATGGCACTAGCCTGATGCCTCTACCTGATCTAATTCAGGCTACGTATATACTTTGAATATCGAATAAGGCTTTTGTTTTGTTTCAGCCTATATACCTTCAAGATTTTACGCTATTCAAGGATATTTCAGATAGCAACCCGATATCT
>JAILPG010000238.1 GCA_024699595.1 Lachnospiraceae bacterium
TTTTTATATGACGGATCACGGCATCTCCGTCTCCGGCATTTATAATTATGTGATATACTATGGCGTGTTGATCATACTTGTGCTCCCGGCACTGATCCATGGACGCAGGGCAGCATGCCATTACATCTGCTGGATGGCACCGTTCATGGTGATCGGAAGCACCATAGGAAGATGGCTGCATTTTCCCCAGCTTCATATAGAGGCGGCTCAGGATCAGTGCATATCATGCGGTAAATGCAGCAGAGTCTGTCCTATGGGTCTTGATGTAATGGAGATGGTATCGGAAGGGATGAATTCGAAATGTACGGAATGTATCCAGTGTGGGGCTTGTGTGGATGAATGCCCGGAAAGAGTTCTGAAGTACAAGATAAAATGGAGATAGGAGTATGGCAAAAGACAGAAAAATAGATCTGGTTATCCTGGGACTTCTGTATCATGAAGATCTGACGGGATATGACATCAAGAAGCGGATAGACGGGGCGATAAGTTTTTTCTGGAAAGGGAGCTTCGGAAACATATATCCGGCGCTCTCTGATATGGAAAAGTCCGGGCTTGTTAAAAAGGGCCGGCCGGAGACAGGTGGCAGACGGGAAAAAATCCTGTATCACATTACCGGTAAAGGGATAGATGTTCTGAAGGATTGGCTGAATGCAGAGCAGGCCACAAACGATATGAAATACGAAACTCTGCTGAAACTCTATTTTGGCGGAGCGAAGGACAAAGATGCTGCCCTTGAGAATATTGTATACTTTGAGAAACAGGTGAAGGAAGATCTGGCTGTTTTGCGGACATATAAAGAAAACCTGGAAAAGGTGCTGGATCAGAAGGATCATGTTTATTACTATCTGCCGGTCACCTTTGGGATAGATACATATGAGGCCTACCTGAAGTGGTGCGGGAAAGCGAAAAAGACACTTGGAGAATATGCATAGAACCGGACGTGCTGCCATAAAGAATAGACTGCAATAACATCAGGTACGCTTCTCCGAAAAAGGATAAACAAAAAAGATGATGGACACACAGAAGATAATAGACAGGCTTGACGGCATATACGGAAAAGGCCGGGGCATGGAAGTTTACATGAACATCATGCCCGGGATCCTTGCTGACTTTGAGAAGATGGTAAAGACATCAAAAGCCGGCCAAAGGATAGCCGAACAGTACCGCAGCGAGGACGGCAGGGCAGAGCTTACCGTCACCGGAGCAAGGAATGGTAACGGTACTCTCGATATGTCCATAGAGGTGACCGCTCTCTGACATACGGACAAAATAGGGCCGAAGGAGTCGAATAACGGATCGAATAGGGAAAATCCAGAAACCGACCAACACGTTCAACGAGGATCGTATGATGCTTAAGAAAATACTTATAGTGACAAAAGATATCGAAAGACCCGGAAAACCCTATCCGGACATAGAATACGTCAATAAGCTCATAACACACTCATGGGGGCAGGAGGATAAGAATACGTGATTAAAATACTGTTATATATCATATCCGTCATGACAAATGCAGTATTCTTTGTCATTTTAAGAACGGATCTTTATACAGACCGGTATCACCTGCCGGACGGTGAGATGGGAGTGCATACGAGAAGCCCGATCGAAAGAATATATACTGCGGACAATCCGGTGCTATTGTATCTGCAGATCCTGTCTATGATAATCAGTACCGCGGCAGCCCTCTTACTTATCTTCGGTGTAAAGGGCCGCATAGTAAAGACCGTCTGGATAACCGGCATGATCGCTTCCGCAGTGATCTTTGTCATAATTCTTGTTTATACAAAGACATCTGTACATCCGCATTATTAGGAAAAAGGTTCTGAAAATGAAAAAGACAGGTATTATATCAATTGCAATAGCAGCAGCCTTTGTGATAATAGGATGCGGCAATGTTAATGTTACAATTAACAGACCGGTCGAACAGTCTGTGATCGAATACAGCGATGATATATATCCTCTTGAGAGAAACGGGACAGAGCTGTTTCTTTCCGCGCTATCCGTGAAGGATGCTCGGCCGGAAAAGAATATTCTGCTTGTCCACGGCGTAACATATTCTTCTCATGAGTTTGATATAGATTATAAGGACTATAGCCTTGCACGCGCGCTCGCCAGGGAGGGATACTGTGTCTGGAGGCTTGATATAGCAGGATTTGGACGTTCGGGGGAGGTTTCCGATGGTTTTCTTCCGGATTCAGATTATGCGGCAGAAGATATGTGTGCGTTGATGGCTCAGAGCGCCTTATCGACCTTGATAAGATCACAGTCCCCACGCTGGTTATATGCGGAGACAAAGACCCGTATCTTGATTATGGTCTTGTAAACAGCTCACCTGAGCATCTGCCGGAAGGATCAAGACTTGAGATCATAAAAGGCGAATCACATGTTGTATATATCGAAAAACCCTGCTATCACCTCTTTCAGGATAAGTTGATCGATTTTCTCAGGCAGTGATATTGGGCTCATATTCCGATGAACCGATACATGGAATGAAAGAAGCTAAGATATGAGCTCTTAAAGAAGAGGCTTGAAAAAGAAATGGAGAGCAGATAGAAAATGAAGTTTCATCTTGGAGGAAAGTACACAAAAGAAGAAGATCTGAAAGCAAAGAGAGCTCATCATCCGAAAGCCGTTCCGTTTAAGGAACCTGGCGAAAACCAGTTTGCGCTTCTGGCAAACGGATTATCTATAGCAGCTGTAGTCATCCTTGGCTATCTTGGCTATAAGCGGATCGGGACCGTACCGTCATCAGGGCAGATGTTCTGGGGCTTCATATTGTCTTTTTTGGTACTCCTCCCGCATGAATTTCTACATGCCCTCTGTTTTAAGGAGGACGTGTATCTTTATTATAATCCGACAAGGCTTCTGCTATTCGTTCACGGGACTGAAGATATGAGTAAAGCAAGATTTGTATTTTTGAGCCTTCTTCCCAATATTATTTTTGGGTTTATCCCTTTTATCATATTCATGATAAATCCTTTGCTTATCTGGCTCGGAACCTTTGGAATCATGAGTATAGCCATGGGATTTGGTGATTACATAAACGTTTTTAATGCCCTGACACAGATGCCGAAGGGTGCAAAGACATATCTTAACGGGTTTCATTCCTATTGGTACAAAGAAGATTAAGCAGAAAAGACAGAAAGACGGATGATTTGGCGATGAGTGAATTGGAACCGAAACAGCTGAATATATCCCCCATGCCGAAGACTTGGATACTGGACCTCGACGGAACACTTCTGGTTCATGATGGCCCGTACATAATGGGGAAGGATGAATTCCTGCCGGGAGCGAGGGAGTTCCTTGATTCTATTCCGAAGAGGGATATGATCATTTTCCTGACGGCCAGGAGTGACTATGAAAAGCTCCATACAATGCGGTTTCTTAAAGAGAATAACGTCAGGTATGACCATATAATCTTCAACGCCGGCGAAGGTGAGCGCATAATGATAAACGATATGAAGCCGGACGGACTCATAACAGCCTACGCAGTAAATACGGTAAGAGACCGGTTCTGCAGGACAGAGTTTGTTACAGACAATACAATGGGCACAAGATTCGACTGACTGCTGAGGCATTGGATATTCTCCAATAGAGGTAAAATCGGATGATACAGGTCTTTGGCACTAAAAAGTGCAACGATACAAAGAAAGCCGAAAGATTCTTTAAAGAGCGGAACATAAAGCTCCAGTTCATAGACATGAAAGAGAAGGGCATGAGCAGGGGAGAGTTTATTTCCGTCTCACAGGCTGTGGGCGGTATCGATAAGCTCATCAATGAAAATGCGAAGGACAAAGACGTGCTCGCCCTTATAGCTCACATGTCGGGAGATGACAGGTTGGAGAAGATCCTCGAGAACCAGCAGGTGATAAAGACTCCTGTTGTCAGAAATGGAAAGCAGGCGACGACAGGTTATCAGCCGGATGTCTGGAAGGAATGGAAATGGGAAAGATAACGATAATTACCGCATCTCTTATAACAGCCCTGATGCTGGCGGGATGTGCAAATGTAAATGTCACGGTAAAAAACGATACCGCCGCATCTGAACAGGATAGTATCACGGTGATCGGAGGCTCTGACGGACCTACATCCATATATCTGGCTCCAGACACTGACAGAGAAGAAAACAGAGACGGAGCGGATGAATTCCTTGCGGGAACATGGTCCACGGCATCACAGGGATATGAATACTATGGAAAAGCACAGGCTGAGTATTATGTCCGGTTTGATGGCACTGACATCATCTACGGACACATGAAAGATGAAGAGTTCGTTCCTGATCATACTGCCACAATCAGCCTTATTGAGCCGATCCCCGGAGGTGGCTATATGGTAAAAGCCAGGGCGGAAAGCGGAGCAGAATATACTTACCGGTCTGCCGGGGGAAACGGGGATGTTATGGAGTATTACAGTACCTGGGATGAGGATGATTTTTCAAATCAATACAGAGGTGGAGCTTCATTAAGCAGAGTATACGACAGGAAGGTAAAGAACACATATGAAAGCGATTTCGGAAAGTATTATGAAATGGATGACGGTACATGGATGTATGAAGGAAGAATTTACAAGTACCGTCTTGAGATAACGGGGCGCATGAATAATGCGGCAAAAGAGTCGACATTCATATATCTGTCAAACATAGAAGACATCCCGTTTGACAGGGCAGTGAAGGCATCGGGGCTCAGCAACAGCATGGCTGATTATTTCTCTCCGGAAGAAGCCGTTTTTGTCGGATGGAAGGAATGAAAAGACATGGCCTTTGACGAGTTCCTGACGGATGCAAAACTGGGTATCGAGACGGTCGGCAGGGATGAATCCTGTGCAAATGCACAGATCATGCCTTACGAGCCCACACCGTATTCTGTTCTTGAAAGGCTCTGTGAAAGCGGACTTATAACAGATAAGAATCATGTGGTGGATTACGGCAGCGGCAGGGGCAGAGCCGCCATATACTTTCATGACCGATGCGCATGCAGGGTGACGGGCATAGAGCTTGTCAGGAAATTTTATGAAAGTGCTGAAAAGAACCTGTCAGCATATGCCGGTGATAAAGACATCCCGGTGGATTTCATAAATACAAAGGCGCAGGACTTTGTCCTTCCCGATACGGCAGATATCCTGTTCTTCTTTAATCCGTTTCATTTCAAGACGTTAAAGAGAGTTATGAAACACGTCATGGATTCTTATGAAAAGGAAAAAAGACTCATACGTATATTCGTCTACTACCCCCAGAATGCCTATATCGCATACCTGTCCTCCATACCGGAGGTCATGTTCAATGATGAGATCGACTGTACTGATCTTTTCCCCGAAGAGGATGACAGAAATAGGATAATGATCTTTGAGATAGGGCAGGACATATGAAGAATTGAAGTTTGATGGAGGAAGATCAAGGTGAATGAATTTAATGAATGTGTTCGTGAGGTTTTATCTGAAGCCGGTGATATTGCCATAAAATCTATGATGGGCGGATATCTTGTATATTTCAACGGTAAGCTGATAGGTGACATTTGCGGTAATGAAATGTTTTTAAAGAGAACGCCGACATCGGACAGACTGTTTGCGGAGTCCGAACTGCGTTATCCGTATGAAGGTTCAAAGACCCTGATGCATGTATTTGACAGCTTTGATGATAAGGCACTTATTCCGGAACTATTAAATGGTATGTATGCTGAACTTCCGGAAAATAAACCAAAGAAAGCATAGGGGAAAATAGGGTTTATTTAAATATGAATTTCATGACGGACACGTCACGGCACGAGGGGATATGGCCGGAAGGGATGCAGCCATTGCAAGGCTGGCCGGCAATGATTACGGGTTTTCCATGTTCAGGGCAAGTACCGGTGAAGCGGTTGCAATACTTGCAGATTAAGGATCGAATGCCTTAAAGCCATATTTACTGCATGACACGGAACGTATCAGGGATGTGACGATCCGTTTCTTTCTTTAACTGTGGTTCTCTGTTACTTTCGGATTGCCGGCAGGCAATATCAAACGAAAGGATGAGAAGAACATGAAGGAAGAAAGAAATCTGCTGACAGGGATCTGGCTGATCGCCTCCTTTGCCGTGTGGACCGTTTTGATCCGATGTGTCGATGTGCAGGCTGAAGGGCAGAATGGAACAAAGATCGGATTTGCGGGATTTAATGGATGGTTCCATCAG
>JAILPG010000303.1 GCA_024699595.1 Lachnospiraceae bacterium
AAATATGTACATCGCATCTGTCGGAGATAAGCCATCTCACAGGAAATATCTGGTAGAGGATGTGGATCCGGGTGATGGAGATGAATATATCAGGGTGATCGGAAAGCTTGAGTTATGCGATGATATTGACGACAGGGATCAACCGGGATATTTGGATAAGAGAAATGCTCTGCTTAACGATGATCATACCGCTAATGATGAAGCTGAATATTTAGAGGGTGATATAGGTGATGCAATCTGCAACACATCCGGAAGATTCATGGAACTGGAATTTAAGAGGATGCTGGAAGAACTGTTAAAAGACGGGACCTACACAGATATAATCCCTGAACCCGATGGGGAGTTTACATAAAATAAAATTCCTCCGGTGCTTATGAAAAGTACCGGAGGAATGTCTGTGAGAAAAGGTGGAGACGCGGGTTTACATGGTGCGGTTTGTGATGTTGCTGATCTTTCCTGAGATCTTGTGGAGATCCGGCTTTTCTTCTTTAAGAAGCTTTGATAAGCCGGTTTTCTTTGCAGGTGCCACAGCAGGAAGCTCTGATTTCTTGATCCCGAAGAGCTTGGTAATATCCGCCTCGTAAGAAGCAAGGGTACCTTCCACCGATCCCTTGTATGCAGCAAGGACAGCGATCTCGGCAGGTTTTTCTCTGAAAACATCCTTTGCGAGCCTGCATACAAGATTATCCATGTTATTGCAGTGCTTGCGATAGATCTTAAAGATCTTCTTTCTTTCCGGGATGAGAACCTGCTTTGCCATGCATTCTTCTTCCGGTGTGGGATTGTTATCTGCAAGGACATCCTCCTGCGTTTTAGCTGCATTATCGTCATCTGCACTGTGGGAATCTATAACTCTGTTAAGAGATACGGTGTTTTCTGATGCGCTTTTGACCTTGCGGTAATTGTCTACTATCATATGGGTGACAACAGTGTACATGTACGGGATCTGAGCTCCTGATTCGAGCTTTAGTATCGTATCGATGGAAAAAAAGATCTTTTCCAGACAGTCTATGCGGAGTTCATCAATATCTGCGCCAAGTTCTTTCTGACGCGCAAGCCTGGAAGAATTGACCTGACTGCGAAATGCGATATTCTTAATGTACTCGTCAACATAGACAAAGAGCTCTTCGTAGAGCAGTTTGCTTTGGGACAGTTCATTCTTTGAAGTGATGCCGGATTTTTTGATACTTAAAAGTGTGTTCTGCAGTTTTTCCATGTTCATCATCCTCCTTTGATCTGTTTGGCTCTGTTAGATCCCTGTAATGCGGATCATCGGTTTATCCTGTTACGTAAGGATTATCTCAGCCAAAAAGTGAGAACCATGGGGATAGAAAACGGAAATAAGGGAACACAAAAAGGGAAAAAAGGGGAAAACCTGTGAAAACAGGAAGAAAGGATAAGTATTATGAGATGGATAATATCTGAAAACTGTATAGTGGATGAGGATATCAGTAATACGATTCTGAAGGGAAAAGAGTCTTTTCATGTCCGTCCCCAGTGCTTTAAGCTGCTGCTTGCTCTGATAGAAGCAAAAAAGAATAAGAAGGTGTTAACGTTTGATAATATTGGGGAAATTCTCTGGCAATATGACGGTGGATGGGACCATGGAAGAAGAGAATCTCTGAAAAAAGTCATTGATGGCATAAAGGCAGTCACCGGCCCGGGTTCCATCAAAGGTGAATATGATACGGGATTACGTCTGACCTGCGATGTAAGAGAGATCTCATCTTCCGAAAAAAGCAGAACGGATTATTACAAAAAGCTGTGGGATAACCATTACAGAGGAGTGGTCAGAGATCAGGTTGCTACCGGCAATGTCCGCGAACTGATAGATTATTTTGTTGTTCCTCACATTGCTGACAGTAAGGGAGAGACCGTATCTGTTCCTTTTGCCGGAAACGATTATCACAGGTATATTATGGCGGGTTCAGGCTTTGGCAAATCAACCCTGCTTGAAATGCTGTTATTATGCAGTATTGTAGATGATATGTATGAAACGGATGAATCGCTGCTCAGCGCTAATACAAGGGATAAGCTTGCAGAATATGAACAGATAAGGAAAGCTCTTTTGGGAGAAGATAATAAAGGACTCTTTCCTGTCTTTATTTCCGCGGATGCTGCAAATAGCAGGCAATACAGTGATGTACTGGAGCTTGCGGAAGGCAGTGATACAGAAGATTACAACACCATGATAAATGAAGCCTGTCAAGCCGGTGATCTGCTGTTTCTGATCGATTCGATCGATGAACTTGAAGCGGATAAGATAGATCATTTTCTTGAATCCCTAAAGGCACTTCTTGAACGTTACAAAAATACAAGAGTTATTTTTGTAAGCCGTTTCATGGGGAAAAAGACCGTTCCGTTTGATCATGACATATTGTCGATACGGGAATTAAAAACAGACGATATTAAAAGGATCGCCGAATCCATGCTGTCTCCGGGAGAAGCAGAAAAGGTTGCCGCCAGAGCAGAGCACGACTGTTATTTTAAAACACTTGCAAAGAATCCGTTTATGCTCATTACGATACTTGAGACTAAGGGGGACCGTCATATACATCATCTTCTGGAATCGATCGTTAATGCGATAATAGACCGCAGATGGGATAAGCATCATTATGATATTTCAGCAGAGGACATTAAGCTTCTGCTTGGATTTCTCGCCTGCAGATTTGTCTTTGAGAACAGATCATCAGCGGATCTTTCCGAAATCCGTACATGTTTTATCAAAGCTGAGGATAATCTCAAGCTGTATGGCGTTTCCTATGATGTTCCGGAAAAGAATATTGAATATTTTTTAAAAACATTATCAAGTCAGTCGGGAATATTAAGCATAATAAATCAGAATCATGTTGAAAAATATCTGTTCCAGGATGATCTGGTAATGTGCTGGCTTGCCGCAAATTATATAAAAAAGATCATTAGTGAATCGGATGAGATACATGACAGGGAAGGAATGGGAGGTATATGGGCCAATGTATACTGGTTAGACAGATTCTTAAGACAGGTCTCATCCAAAGATTATGTATTATCAGCGGATGCCGTTAATGTATTAGCAATGACGCTTGCCATGTGCAGTGAGCACAGCGGTCAGGATATACAGAACAGCATATTGTATTTCCTGATCTGCAGGGATGCCACAAGCCTTAATGAGGAGGAAAAAAACAATATCGCCTCCGGATTTGAAAATATCATCAATAATTCCTTTGGCGAAAACGATATCACCAATATTGAGAGCAGTGATTCAAGAAAGCTGATAAACAGGATCCTTTTGGCCCGAACATCCGAGCCGGCCCGCTAAGAGAGGTACATATGTCAGAATTAAGGAAAAAATATATTGAAGCTTTAAAGAATGCCTGTAATGAAGTACGTCTTGATTATTTTCCCCAGGTTGAGGCCAGCGAGCTTTTATATAAGGTCATAACACTTGAAGATATCTATCTTCCGCTTAATCTGGAATCTGTATTTTCGAATCTTTTGACAAGCAAGTTAAGAAATCTTGAAATAGACGAACTGATCAGACTTATCGATAAGAAAATAGAGGAGCTTGAGGAAGAGGAAAGAAGAGAAAAAGGTATCATAACTCCTGACAAAAATGATGGGAAAGCAGGGGAGCACGAAAACGATCACAAAGAAGTGACGGGAACTTCCGAAGTTTCGGGGGACGAAGGATCAATAACCGGGAAGGACAATAACGGGATCAGAGTCCTTATCGAGGGAAACCCCGGAAGCGGAAAAACCACCTTCTGCAAGCGCCTGATACTTGCAGTGATCAATGATGATACAGATTTTTTTGAAAAATACGAAAGTGAAAACAAACTGTATATCAAAAGAGGATCGGTTCCGGTTCTTGCAGGCTGCAAGGGCATAGCGGATATGTCCGTCAAGGAGCTTGAAAGATTTGATTTTATACAGCTTCTGTACAGACTTTGTGTGACGGGTTTCGGAAAGCATTTTTCAGGAGTAACAGAAGAAGATTTCACACAGCTTATATCCGGAGCCGGGTCGGATCTGACCATTGTTTTAGATGGGTGGGATGAGATCCTTGATAATGAAAAAGAGGATATTTTTACTGAGAAAATTAATGTATTTCTTAAAAAATATCCCCAAACCGATACCGTTATCAGCATAAGATCCACTTATACAGCTCCTGCGTTAGCAAGCTCATATTCTGACAGATATCTGATCAAAAGCCTTTCGGATGCTGATATCCGCATATTCTGTCAAAAATGGTTTGAGATCCTGATCGACCCGGGTAAAAAGCGCGCAAAAGACTACTCTTATGTGACTGAACAGATCCTCGGTTCACAGGACCCGCAGATAAAGCAGATGATGAAAAATCCGCTTGATCTTTCACTGCTGCTTACAGTATCGAAAAATGACGCAAGATTACCTGAAAACAAGGCGGAATTGTTTAAGGAACTGGTGGATCTGTATATTTTCTGGAGCCAGATTAAAGTAGCGGGACAGCTGTCATCCAAATCTGTCCGTATCCTCCTTGCATATATAGCAACGGTATTTTCAAAGAATAACAAGCTTGAGTGCGATCATGACTATCTGAAAAAAACCGTAGAAAGGGCATTAACGGATCTTGAATGGGCTTTTACCGACGATATGTCGCTCATATCAGTGGATAATATAATAAAAGAGCTGTCTCATACCGGCATATTCACGCTTACGTATGCCGGCAGGACCTATTCTTTTTCAGAGAGCAGATACCGTGCCCATCGTCAGACACAGGAATATCTGACTGCTTATGCGATCATTGTTCAATACGCTGATGAAGAATATAACAGTATGTCTCCGGCTGATATTTTTGAAGACAAATATGAAAAGAGTTTCTGGAAAGAGGTCATCATTTTTGCCGCCCTCATGGATAACGGCAGAGTCCGTCAGGATATAGTGAAGAATCTGATAAAAAAGGCAACGGAACATCCTGATGATAATTACGTATATACAAATCTTCTTTTTGATCTTATCGTAAACGGAGCTGACATCAGGCTTGCGGATAAACACAGGATCTATGACATTGTCTTTTCCGAGCATATCACGGATCAGCAGATCGAAAATATCATTTTACTGCTTAATGGCAGCAATAGAAATACAACTGATTTTACTGCCTACATAGAAAGCGGATATTCTGACAGCGTAAAAAACGGCGAGATCAAGTATAACTATGCAAAGGCAGTTATAGAAGCAACAATAGCTCTGAAGGACGGAAGATCACCGTTTGAGCATGCGCAGGCACTTATGAGGTTGGATACCGATGAGGAGATCATCTGCGGTCTTCAGATACTGATAATCATGGCATGGTGCAAATACGAACTGATCACCAATGATTTTACGCCTTATTATGCGGGCTACAGAATGCCGGATGACTGGCTGGATCTTTTCAGAAAGCTGTATAAAGAAGGACGGTATGCATTATATCTCCAGAGGTGTATAAAAGAAGTCATTATCGCAGAATTTGCAAGGTTTTCAGACTTTTTCGATGATAAAGACTTACTGGAGGCAAGCATCTTACTGGATAAACAGAAAGATGATCCGGCCTGTGAGCTCATCCTCTCAATGGCGCCGGTCTTTGATCCGGCTTTTGACTTCAGCCCGGATGTCAGTGCAGCCACAAAGGGGAAATATCTGAACAGGCTTAAAGAGGAGATAGAGAAAAAAGAGTACGATAATATCATATTTACTTTTGAAATATGCCTCTTACTGGGCTGTTTTTCGGGAAATGAGCAGGAGTATCTGGCTGTCATTGATGAGATCTACAGCGTACCAAATAATTATTCTGTCGGAAAAGCACGCTATGATCAGCTGAAATCAGCTCTGCTAACCGGAAATTCGGATAATGAAAGACTGTATAAGGAATACTTTGATACTGGTGATTACTCAAGTAAGGTTACTTGGGTTTCAGTAGAGAGTGATCCGTCTCATATACTATATTCGGACGGGACTGATCTGTTCCGCATTGACCTTCCCAAAACGGGTCTGACAAATGAAGCCAAAAGTGTTCTTACCGAGGAGATAGACATCAGTGTTGGAACACTTAATAATCTGGCGTATCTGCTGCGAAGAAAGGAGATAGATTCATTTACGATACGTACCAGAGATAATGAGCGATCTGCACCGGAGGATCTGTTAAAAGAAGGAGTGGAGCTCATGGATGATTTCTCATTAATTAACTATGCACTTTCGATCTCAGGTATATATAAAAATAACACCGGAGATTATAATATCGGAAAGAAATACCTTTCCAATATAAGAATATACTTAAAGAAAGATCTGATGAAGTGGACCCGGGTAAAGAACTGGTGGCTCAACCTGGTGGCTCTTGATAAAAGAGAATATGAAGGATTGGTGGTTCTGACCTGGCTGTTTGACCTTGATCTTATAAAGCTTGAAGATTATACACAGGATGAGCTTGAATCGTTATCATCTCTTTTGACGGATCTTAACAGCGATATTGGAGATTTCGTCGTGTTTAGAGATATGATCTCAGAGTATCTGAGGTACTGATGCACAGAAATCCATTATATTTTTTCATCATTAAATAAAGAAGACATGAGATTTTTGATCTTATGTCTTTCTTTTTTTGGATATTTTCTCTCCTGTTCCGTCTACTCATATGTAAAGGGAAAACAAAGCAGCATGCGGAAATGATAAGGAGGGAGACGGAGATGGCATTTTTACCACACATTATAACAACTACTGATGGGAACGACCACAGTACGGATCTTATCAGCTATGACATGATCAAAAATCGTGTCATCTATCTAAACGGCGAGGTAAACGGGGAGAGCGCGATATCTGTTATCACACAGCTTCGTTATCTTGCAGGCAAGTCAGACCAGGATATCTACATGTTCATTAACAGTCCGGGCGGTTCGGTAAGTGACGGCCTTGCAATCTATGATGTCATGAATGATATTCCATGCGATGTCGTGACCATTGCAACGGGCCTTGCCGCAAGCATGGGTTCTTTTCTGCTGTCTTCGGGAGAAAAGGGAAAGAGATATATAACGGCCAGCACGGAAGTGATGATACACCAGCCGCTTGGCGGTGTCCAGGGACAGGCAACGGATATATCGGTTGTTGCAGATCACATCCAGAAGACCAAGATAAAGCTTACTTCCATAATAGCTGAAAACTGCGGAAAACCGGTCGACGAGGTGGCAAATGACATGGAGCGTGACCACTGGATGAGCGGACAGCAGGCAAAGGAATACGGGCTTGTGGATCATGTCGGCTTTCCGGAGATCATATGATTCCGAGGCTATAAGCCGGTCTTATACTGCTGTGATGCCCATGCATGGCATTGCGGCTGCAGTTTATCAGGGTTGAGTAGTTACAGATATTCAGAGATCAATGAGGAGGAAAAAATCATGAAGCTGATCGGACTTAATGAACTTAAGAAGCAGATGGAGCTTATTGTGAGCAGGGCTGATGCATACAGAAAAGGCGGGGCAAGGCTCCCGCATATCGTGATGAACCTTACACATGAAAACGGTCAGAGCCTGGTGGCGGCTTATATAGCATCAGTACTGCATGATAACGGACTCAGAGGATTTCACGGACTGGACATTTTACTTGAGTACAGTCTTGACGGATCCTTAAAGCAGCTTAAAAACGTATTCGCGGATATAAAGAGCAATGCGGTATACACGAATCAATATGAAGGTGTTGTCGCGATCGATATTTCCGGACTTTCAGAGTATATCAACGAATATCAGATGGAGTATTTCATCGAGGAGATCGGATCGGTCGCCCGTAATGCCACGGTGATCATCTATTATGACGAATCCCTGGGAAAGAGGATGCAGCTTATTAAGGACAAGGTATCAGAGGCGATCGGGAACCATATCAATGTGACCGTTCCGCCCTATTCCACGAAAGAGTATTCCGAGATCGTCGTTCAGAATATCATGGAGCGCGGCATCCTGGTCGAATCCGAGGAAGAGCTTACAAAGATACTCTGTGATGCAGTCGACAGATACCATGTAACTAGTGCAAAGGAGGCCGTGGCGGTCGCCGAGGATCTGGTCTTCTGCGCAGATTACAGCGATTTTACGCCCAGAATAAACGTAAGATCTGTAAGCAGACATCTGGAAAAAGGAAAGCTTTGTTCATAAGGGGGTGTTGATATGAGAAACGACAGATGGAGCACTAAAGAAGAGATTGAAAAGGTTCTTGACAAGGACGGAGCAGGACCAGTCCTTAAATGTGAAAACGGAGATGTGCTTACGCACAACGGGGAAGGCCATGCAATGATCCTCGGAGTGAGCGGATCCGGGAAGAGCCGCAGAGGCACCATCCCCCAGATGATGACCATAGTTAAGAAGAAAGAGAATGCTGTAGTTGTGGATCCGAAGGGTGAGATCTATGCAAGGACGAAGCATATGCTTTCGGGATATGATGTTCATGTCATAGATTTCAGGAAGATCTTCGAAGAAGATGCCGAGGGATGGAATCCCTTATATGCTCCCTATACCTTGTGGAAAAAAGGTGATGCGGAAAGCAGATGCGTCGCGGAACAGATGGTGGAGGAACTGGCTCACACGATGTATGTAGTCCCTAAGAATGCGGATCCGTTCTGGGTACAGGAAGCCAGAAATGTATTTACTGCTGCGGTATATGCTATTTTTGAAGCGGCCGGGGAAGACCAGATCAATCTTGCAAGCGTCTATTATCTCATATCCCTTGGAGATGAGAGGATAGGATCCGGCACTTATCTCAAATCTTTTGTAGATATGCTTTCAAAGAATGAAAATGTAGCCATGCAGCTTCAAAGCTATATCACGACTGCGCCCGAAACACGCGGCGGAATACGTTCGACCTTCCTTGACGGTCTGTCGATAGCAACAAAGAGCGAAAGCGTCAGGAATTTCTTAAGTCATGACGAGCTTCATATAAATGATCTCAGAGGAGACAGATCCACGATCATCTATATCATCGTTCCGGATGAGACTCCGATCTATGATGCACTGGCCGGCGTACTTGTAAGCCAGATCATGAATCATTATGTAAGGATGGCGGTAAACGAATACGACGAAAAGCTGCCGATCAGATTAAATGTACTGCTCGAAGAGCTTGGCAATATCGGACGTGCGATAACCAATCTTCCCCATCTGATGACAGCCGGAAGATCGAGAAACATAAGGGTCACCTTTGTCCTTCAGTCGATCTCGCAGCTTGTGGATATTTACGGAGAGAGCAGCTCTACCACGATCATAAGTAACTGCGATGTGAGGATAGCTTTCAGGGTAAACCATTATGATACGCTTACGGAATTGTCAAGACTCTGCGGTGAAAGGGTAGTGGATCATAACGGACATTCTTCCAGCGAACCGCTCATCACCCAGAGCCAGCTTGCGGCAATGGAGACCGGACAGGCACTTGTAATGATATCCGGGAGAGTCAGGTTTGTAACATGGATCCCCGATTATACCGAAATGTCCATTTCCAGATACAAAGGAAACGGTAAGACAAGAAAAAGAAGGATAAACAGGGCCGAAACATCATATTTTAACATCAAAGAATATGTGGACAAAAAGAGACAAGAGTTTGCACAAAAGGCGACAGATTCGATAGCACAGTCGAAGACACAGACGAATGCTCAGCCCAGACCGTTATCCCAGATCCCGTCTTATGAAGAGTGGATGGAGATGAGAAAGATGGAACGCGAACAGAATCGTAAGTCCGGCAACAAGCCCAGGATTGACGTGGATGATCTTATCAAAAAAATAGACGCACAGATAGAAAAGCTAGAAAAGGAAGAGGCCGAAAAGCGTGCAAAAGAAGATGCCTCAAAAGATAAGAGCAACGAAAAAGAGGCAGACAACGCCAAAGACAAGGACAAGGATAAAGACAAGGCCGCTTCGGAAAAGAAGACCGGGGAGATCGTAGAAAAGGATGTGATAATTGTATCCGTCGGTGATGTGCAAAAGACCGCGCTTGCCCTTGGAAAGCTCTGCGGGATGGAGCCTTCGGAATGCCTGAATGCCGTAACTAGGGCAAAGAAGGAGGGGTATCGCTTCAAAAATATGGATATCCGGTTTGCTGAACCGTTCGTGAAATATCTTAAGACTGCGGGTACTACGGCAGTGATCGTCGATCCCGGTAAAGATTGGATAGAAGATACCGGCTGTGATCACGATTATGACAGTTTTATAGATGATGATCTGTTTGACGATGACTGGTTTGCATAGGTGGACCATTAACCCCGTCCCGGGGGGCCATTAGCTCCCCGGAAGTTTGACGGGGGGCCATCCTGGAGCAGATGTTTTTACAATAAATCTACACAATATGCTCTGCGGTTGTTATAATGTTTTGGTAAGAAAAACCTCGTTTCATAAATTTTAGAAGGTTTATAAATGTCCGGAAATTATTCACTGCCTCCAAAGACATATTTTGAGATCGCTTCTCTTGGCTATCTGCTGGTCCTGTATCTGATCTCCTTTCACGATGCGATACGAAACAAGATCCGTTCCTACAAGCTCTTCAGGTATCTCGAGATCAATATGCTGCTTGCTCTGATCGTAAGCATACTGACCTATACGTTTGCATTTCCGGAACTGGGAACTCCGATCCCTGTCTGCACCGTACTCAGGACCATGGATTCCATCATGTGCGTAATGGCATCCCGGATATTTGCCATATATGTTCTTGCGTATGTCGATACGAACAGGAATCTGAAGGTCATTTCGGTCATCGGTAATATCATATTTGCAGCATATCTGGTTTTGATGGTATTAAACCTTTCGCTTAAATTTATTCTCTGGTATACACCCGAAGGGGCATACATGCATGGCCCGCTCTTTGTTCCGATCGTTTTTTCCGGACCGGTATACTATCTGACCAGCGGAATACTTATCCTAATACTGCGCATGAAGACCATCAGGCCAAGGGAGAGGGTAGCCCTCTCAATTGCTTCTTTCGTAACGCTTTTCGGTACCGTGATCCAGGCCGCCACAAACGGAGTAGTACTGCTGTCGCTGCCGTTTGGGTCCATCGGAGTATTTGTGCTTTATTATTCACTTGAGACGGCAGATTACCATAAACTGCTTGAGAACAACGAAAGACTTAGACTTGCCGAACAGGATGCTATCAAGGCAAACCGCGCTAAGAGCGACTTTTTGGCAAGCATGTCTCATGAAATACGTACTCCGCTAAATGCCGTACTTGGAATGGATGAGCTGATCCTTCTTGAGACCGGCCCGGAAAAAGAGCTCGACCCTTCCTTACCGGAAAAGATCAGAGGATATGCCGAAAATATAAAGGATGCCGGGCAGATACTTTTATCCATCATAAACGACATTCTGGATCTGTCTAAGATCGAATCGGGAAAAATGGAGATAAAGCCGGTACCGTACAGTTTGCGGGCACTGGTTGATGATGTTGGCACAATGGTAGGCGTAAGGGCTGAGCAAAAGGGGCTTTCCTATGTACAGAAGACAGATCCTGTGATCCCCGATCATCTTATCGGCGATGAACTGCGCATACGTCAGATAATGATCAATCTGCTAAACAATGCCATCAAGTATACGAATACCGGAGAAGTGACCATGGAAATATCCATGAAAGACTTAACTGAGAACACTCTGTCTCTGTGCATCAGTGTAAGAGACACCGGAATAGGCATACGAAGCGAGGATATTAAGCGCATTTTCGGTGATTTCCAAAGGCTTAATGAGGAACACAGCCATCAGATAGAAGGAACTGGGCTCGGGCTGTCCATAGTAAAACGGATGCTCGGGCTTATGAACGGTGATATCAGTGTAGACAGTGAATATGGCAAGGGCTCAGTCTTTACGGTATCTATCCCGCAGGAGATAGACAGACAGGAGCATAAAGAGGTTTCTGCAGAAGGAGAGTCTGAAACCTCCGGTGAATCAACCGTCTTCCATACACCTGACTGCAGATTTCTTGTGGTAGATGACAACCGGGTTAACCTCCTTGTCGCAACCCGTTTTCTCGACCGGCTTAACGGTCATATAGATACGGCAAAAGGCGGTGAAGAGGCGCTTGAAAAAATGAGGGAAACCAGATATGACCTTATCTTTATGGATCATATGATGCCGGATCTTGACGGGGTACAGACCTTTGAACGCTCTGTCTCCGATCCCGATAATATAAATCATGACACTCCGATGATCATGATGACGGCAAATGCGCTGAGCGGAATGAGGGAAGAGTACCTGAACAAGGGGTTTGCGGATTATATAAGTAAACCAATTGAGATAAATGAGCTCTTAAGAGTGGTAAGGACGCATCTGCCGGCGGAAAAGATCACGGACTGAAAGAATGTCAGAAAGCGAGGGAAAAATGAAAGTACTTATCTTAAACGGAAGCCCTAAAACCAACGGAAATACAATGATCGCCATAAATGAAATGGTAAAGATCTTCGATGCTGAAGGTGTAGAGACTGAGATCGTTCATGTGGGAAACAGGGATATCAGAGGCTGCATATCCTGTGGCTCATGCGGGAAAACGGGACGATGCGTATTTGATGATGCGGTAAATGAGATCGCACCCAAATTCGAGGCGGCAGACGGAATGGTCATCGCATCCCCTGTCTACTATGCATCGGCTAATGCCACGCTGATAGCATGTCTCGACAGACTTTTCTACAGCTCACATTTTGATAAGACCATGAAGGTCGGGGCCAGTGTTGTGGTAGCCAGACGCGGAGGATGTTCTGCAACCTACGATGAGCTT
>JAILPG010000085.1 GCA_024699595.1 Lachnospiraceae bacterium
TAACGGAATCTGCTTAACTTTTGATTTGTTTATATGTGTCAGAACATCCTCTGTGACAACTATACCCTCCTGTACTCCAAATGTATTCTCATAAGTCAGGGTAAACCGTATATCTTTTTCCTCTATTTTATGCGGAAGTTCATATGATGTGCCTATGATCCGGTCAGCAATACCCCTTTTTTTATTTAACAGATTATCTTTGATCTTTAACAGTTTCTCAACTTCTTTTGGGAGTTTTCCGCTGATCCGGTAGAAATGGTTGTTACCGTTAAGTACAGCAGCTCTCAGTGCCTTCTCTGTTTCTGCGGCAAACATCAAATCACCGGCATTACCCGTAACGGCATTCCCGGTTGTTTTCTGTGGTGGATTAACGTTTCTCACATTTCCGGAAGATCCTGTTTCATCAATAGTGTTTAGAAATTCAAATTCTATATCATCATCCGTATTACCCTGAGATTTTTTTTGAGGTTCGGAAATGTTTAAAAACTCAAATTCAAGATCATCATCTGAAGTGTCCCATAAATTACCCACGGATTTTTTCCGTGGTTTAGTCTTAGGTGTAGTTTGGGATACTGTGGGGGATTTTTTCGATGTGACAGCTGTTCCGGATGCAGTCTTTGCAGGGTTATTTGCAGGGCTCTTTACAGCATTATTATCTCCGGCATCTGCAGAAACAGATGCGTTCTGACCCGGAAACATGAACGAAAAGAAACCAAAGAACCTCTGTCTCCAGCCGTCGTTAAACCCGCCCTCGTTGAGCAGATACATATCTATCCCCGAATAATCACTACCGCTGCCGCTCTTATATGCATCGTAAAGGAGCCTTCCAACATCATCACTGTAGGTTTTTTTGAGGAATGTCCTTTCCGATTCAAGATCGGGCGCAAGATCTTCTATAACATTGATAAGGAGTTTTTTATCGAGAAGCAGCTCTGCTGTCATCAGTTCGATAGCTCTCTTTATAACACTTCGGATCCTTGTATAATCCTCGGAAGGCTTTGTATTCACAACGGCATTATTTCCAGCTGTGGCCTTATGATCTACCCTTACTACGGGATCTGTCCGCTTCGACATTTCGGTCTTTACCGTATTAGAGTCTTTTTCATCAGCAGCAAGTTTTAAGAGAACTCCCTTCATATCTTTTACCAGCTCGTTTACGGACTGATATCGTTTATCCGGATCTTTTTCGCAACACTTGAATATCACATCCTCAACATAAGCTGGAACCGTGCGGATCTCTAATCTTACTGACGGTATTGGCATTGTTTTATGTTTGTTAATGATATCTCCTGCCGAATCTCCATCAAAAGGAACATGTTTTGTCAGCATCTCATACAGTATGATCCCAAGAGAATATATATCACTTCTCTCATCTCCGGGAGTCTTCGCTGTAACCTCCGGTGCATTGTAGTATTTCATCCTGTCATTTTTAAGGGATCGTGGTATACAAAAGCCGGTAATCTTTACTACACCTTCCGTATTTATGAGAATATTCTCCGATGTGAGTTCCCCGTGAATGATATGCTCTGTGTGAGCTTCTTCCATGCCATAACAGGCCGAAATAAGGATGCTCAAAGCTTCTTTACTGTTTATCTGAGGCTTTTTTTCGATATATTTAAACAGGCTGATACCCTTGATATTCTCAAGTACCATATAATAAGTATCATCAGAATGCCCCCAGTCAGACACCTTCAGGATATTTCGGCCATTAAGAGTACCTGCTTTGCGGGCTGTGTTCCTGAATTCTGAAGCAATGATATCCCCCGAATAAGCATTATTCAAAGCCTTGATTATTACATCACAGCCATGATTCCGATCGACCGCCTGATAATAATCATACAGATCGTTGCTTTCCTGCATTTTGCTCTTTATCTCATATCTGTTATTTAATACATGTCCGGGTGCAAACATTTCTGCCTCTTATTTGAATGATCTAAATTTATGTGATTCCCGTATAAAAAATACCAGCAACTGTGATTGGAAGGGCATTCTCACTTTCCCGCTAAATAAGCATCTATCTGAGCGAAAAGACTGTTCATCCACAATCCGTCGGGAAGCTCATATACTCTGAATAACATCGACCTTCCAGCACTGGTAAGTGTCGCCTTATACCCCTTTGGCTCGGGCTTTAAGTCACTGCCGTTTACCGTCCTCATATCTTCCTGACTCATTTCAAGACTGATACGTTCGTTAAACAGGGATCTGTCTATCTGTGTGATAAGCTTCTGTGTACCCTTTATATCCTGATTCCACATAATGGTGCGTATATTGTACTTTGGTCCGTTTGTAAGCAGCTCCTTAAAATCTATGATGAAATTACTGTTATCAAACAAAGCTGTATCAAGTTCGGGCTTTAACAGTATCCACCAGATGGGCTTTAAGCAAAGGGAAGGATCTGTTTTTCTTCTGTCCATTTCATCAAGGATTGATGAAAGCGCACTCATACAATCCCCTGCCCGTCCATACTTAAACAGCCGGCCGTATTTTGAAGTAAGCTGACCGGTAAGATCATCCTCTTCATCATCAATGCTTCTTGTGGGCATATCGGCAATGTTTGTGCAGATAATGCTCATATCCTCATTCTGTAATCTCTCAAGCATCAGAGAATATGTAATAAAAAACAGGCTACTGTTACCGCAATCGGCAGACTCCTCCGATACATTTCCGCCTGCTATCCATAAATTGCCTGAAGGCTTCAGATTCAGCTCTCTTTCGACAGAAATGGGATCACCGATGAGTAATCTGCCTTCAAGATCATAAACATATCCGCTTTTAACAAACATCTGCAGAGGATGATTTACATTATCTTCCACCTTGGATATCATGATCTTGGCATCCGTCATTATATGACTGTCCATATAGTGTTTGTGTATCTGGCTTAAAAGTTCATCCTGTTCGGCCGGATCAATATACGCGGTATGTTCTATCTGAGGATTTGAGCCTCCTGTAATTGAAAAAACACCGGCTCCCTGATCCGTAAGATCGATGGAATGCATTTTGGCCACACCATCCTCTGTCATCAAAAGCCTTACCTGTTCATCCTCACATTTTAATGCAATTTTAGTGGAGCACTGATTGCTGATTGTTTCAAAATAGTCAAGTTTATCAAGATCCTGGCCGCATAAGACCATATGAATGCCTACCGCACGTCCTTGATGAACCAGCGTATTAATATGCTGCAATATTTCCTTTTTTATGCTGTCATCTGCCTTTTCCGCAAGGACATAGAGTTCATCAATTATAAATATTATCCTGTTAAGCCTGTCATCCGGGTTTGCAGCATTATACTCTGAGATCTTATGATATCTGTCACCTATCTGTTTTGATCTTCTCTGCTGTTCTTTTTCAATTCCTTTTAACATTGCCAGAGCATACTCCGGATCGCTGCCTATACCAATGGTTTTGAAATTAGGAAGGTTGTATTTTGTGTATATACTGAAATCCAGTCCGTGTTTAAAATCTATCAGATATATAGCTACTTCCGAAGGCTCATATCTTAACATCATATTCATCATCATGATATGCAGAAGATTGGACTTTCCGGAGCCGATATTTCCCATGATCACGGTATTGATATGACTGTCATCAAACTGGAGTTTGAAAGGCTGCCCTCCTTCTAAAAATCCGACAGGAACCATTACTCCGCCTTCTCCTCTCTCTTTAAACCATCTGCTCTTTTCGGGGAATATATCCTTTGCTTCGGAAAATCTGATAAGGATCCTGCTTGCTTCCACGCTTTCACGTCTTATATCCGCGATTATCTCATCCATATTCTCATTCTTTGGCAATCCATACATCATAACTTCTGAACGTTTCTCACTCTGTGAAGATGTACTCTGAACCCTTAATCCTCTATTGCCGGATTCAAGTCTCAGCCTTAACATTCTTCCCGCTATTTCGTTTAATAACGGCCTCATCTCCGCTTTGACGCTCTGATATGCCCTGTCAGGCTGTGCACAGATAACCGAGAAACCAAGCCCGGAACAATCAGCGATAAGCTTATTAATAGTGCGCAGCTCTTTCTGTTCAAGTCCGTAGGGATAATTCATCATAAGTAACGGCCTGTATATCTGTTTGCTGAGCGGATTTGCTTCATTGAATTCCCGGATGGATCCATAGTTTATAAGCTGCCCTTCTATTGATGACATCGATATTTCCGTCTCCTCAAGCTGCTTTGACATATGTGAATGCTCTCTTGCTTCAGAAATAACAAGACTTTTAACTGTCGGTTCCGTAGGATTAATAATATTTGCCGGATCAAGAGCCTTTATATTTACAAAGCTTCCCATTCCCGCAGCATCAAACAGCATAAATCTCATCGTACATGCAGGGACTGATCGCAACAGTCTCATAGATATGGCATTGATCATTGTTTTGGCTCTTTCAGCCGTTTCATCGCCATCGTCATGTGAGATCATCAGGGATTCTCCATTTTCAACGGAAATCGAATAGGGGAGCAGAATAACATTTTCTCTGTAGGATTTGTTAGCCTGTTCCCTGTTTCTGCCAAAAAGACATATATAATTCGTTAAAACCTTCTTTACCGTTGCACTTGTCGCACCAGCCACCCAGTCGGAAATATCAAGGACTGCCATTCCGATCAGAGTGTTTAAACAAACCGTGCCGGATATCTTACTGTAATCTTCGACACTTCTCGGATGGTACCAGAACTGGTTTATCCAGGCATTCATCCGATCTCCCGGATACTGTTCCCGGGTCATATAATCTATAAATCTTTCGTCACACTTTCTTTTCTCGTTTGCCCATTTATCTTTTGCATCCCTGATCTGTGAATCAAACCGCTTTTCTTCTCTTGTATGATCCTGTTCATGAGACGATATCAGCTGACTTAAATAAGCGTTGTATCCCCTGTTTTCCTTTTCTGTACCTGCATTTAATTCATTTATCTTTTTTTCTCTGGCCTCGATAACTGCCTGTTTGTTTCTGTTGCATTCTTCTCTCAGTATTTTGATACGTTTTTCAGATTCATTCCTGTGCTTCTTCTGTGATCTTGCGATATCATCCTCTATCCATTTCAGGGCGGCCCTGGCATCAGACTGAATGGTAAGAAGCTGCTTTATGGCCTCAGTCCTTTTGCCCTTTAAAAACAGCTTCTTGGGAAGGGATTCCGTGATCTCCCTTATAGTTGTCCTTAGCTTTG
>JAILPG010000003.1 GCA_024699595.1 Lachnospiraceae bacterium
GCTGCAGCTGCTATGATAGCGATATCCTCGGCGGATACCTTACCCTTCTTGACCCATACATAGATGAAGTTGAGCATAAGGCCAAGTACGAGAGCAAACAGGAAGTTTGAGATATATTTCATGGGCTGTGCGATCCTTCCGCCCGAAAGCAGGGTATTGATCTCAGAAAAGCCTTCGGAAGCACAGCCGTAATAATCTGCTCCGGATGCATATCTGTATATATTGTCGGTGATTATGTTTCCGTAATTATCATTGATACGCTTGTATATCGCACCGCTGCTCATTATGGATATAGTACGGTCACCCATATCGATGCACAGCGTAGTACCGCTTGCGTTGTTAAACAGCTTGTAGCAGTAATCCTTTGTCGTCTGCACGCCGTCACGGGATCTTGTGGTGACAAAGGAAACGCCGCCGTATTCCGTGATAGGGATCATGTATTCCTGCAAAAGCTGTTTTTCCTCTGAATCAACGAGCAGATCCTCATCATCGATGATATAGGCTTTGTAGCCGGTATTCGGATTCTCATAGGCTTCATATGCAAAAGTCACCGTAACGTTAACGAAGAAAAATGAAGCGCACAGGAGAGGGATGAGCAAAAGCTTTGCCATTGTATTCTTCAAATATCTGTCAGCCTGCATCTCTGTTTCCTCCTTTCCTGTTGTGGAATTCCGGTATGGATCTTGTGGTCAGAAGATTGTAATCCATGATCATCAACAGTGCGACGATAAGGCATACGATCATTGATAATGCGCTGCCGATGTATATCTTCCAGTCCTCTATGGTGTTGGTAGCAAGAGTATAGAGAGCAATGAATTCGGAGACCGGAGGAAGCAGGGAAACAAGCTTCATTCGTTTTTCCCTGACCGTCGAAAGAGGCTTTAAGCTTATCAGGTAGATGACCACACCGCCTGCGAAGGTAAAAAAGCATCCGGCCAGTGAGCTGTCCCGTGAAAATTTGCTTGTGATGCCAATGGCGATCGACCCTATGGCAGCTATGCTCATGATGATGGTAAGCAGTGTGTTCCTTGACTTGCTCTTGCCTTTGATGAAATCAAACTTCGCCTTTTTAAGGGCTTCCCCGCTTAAGGATCCTATATCATTCGCATGTGTCTCACGGTCTCTTACGGATATTATCTCCTTGGCATAGAAGCACTGTATTATAAGAGCCGCGCAGGCTGAAAGCTGCAAAAGCGCATGCGGGAGCACTAAGACGCTTAACAGGTTTGTGATGATGAAGATGATAAGTGCAATGATCCCGGAGGTCATTAAGAATTTCTTTATATCCACCGGTATCTCTGCGGACATCTTTCCGTTCTCACCGTTGATAACGCCGTAAGCGAGACGGTCACCTTTTCTCCAGGTTAGAAACCATACGGGGAAAAGGTTTAAATGTGCTTCCCTGATCTTTGTGCCGAAAAGCTCGTTTCTCTTCTGCAGATCGTTTGGAAGGGTGACGGTCGCACTTCCTCGGAAATCTTTTTTCACGTTTGAGATCACCAGATCCTCGGCTGCCGACAGAGCCTGTTCCCTGTATACCGTATGGTCCACGTCAGCGGTATCCGTAAAGAACCCTGCAAGAAATGCGGGATTGAATTCCTTCATCTTTTCCTTATGAAAAGGAGCTATCTCTGACGCGATCTGGTCATCGAAGGCCGATGAGGCGTCTCTCGGAACCGGGATATTAAGCTTTTTGAGTTTGGGCTGTACGTTGTAGGTATCCGTATAATCGTAATTTCCCGAAGTGTAGGTGTCGACAACCTTTAAAACGGGTTCGTTGTCAAATCCCACATCCAGCTCCCAATAGGGCATGTAGATACCCCTGAATCCCTCAAGAAACTCGGGATCCGTAAATTCCTTCGGGGCATAGGGCTCTTTCTTTGCTTTTTCACTGTAGATCTTTTTGCAGTCTTCCTTGTTCTTGATAAACGGAACGACGAACCGGGGCTTCCTCTCGCGCGAAAGCCTTCCTTCAAGGATCGCCTGAGTGCCGCAGTAGCTGCAGAAGGTCACGGCAGTGCTGTCCGTGCTTGCAAGCTCGGCTCCGCAGGTGGTACAGGTGTAGATGGTGGTCTCGTAGGTGTCATCACCAAATCCTTCCTGTTCCTTTACTTCATCCATGGTCTCGTATTCACTGACAGGGAAGGTGCCGCCGCAGTACGGGCATTTGAGTATGGAGCCTTTCACATCGAGGACAAGGTCTCCGCTGCAGTTCTTACATTTAAACATGGTTTTCCTCGCTTAATGGGTTTTTTTATATTATACATTAGTTTGACTGTTTTGGCACTCTCTGATATCATCAGTCAGGGGAAAAAACCTTCGTATCCTCAAAACGGTACGGGGAATTCATTTTGGAAAGGAATATCTGATAATAAAATGACACAGTCAAGGACACATAACTGCAATGAACTGAGGCTTGAAAACGTAGGAGAAAAGGTGGTGCTCTGCGGTTTCTACGACAACATGAGAAGGGTCAGCAGAAATCTGGGCTTTCTCATTCTGAGGGATTTTTACGGTACCACCCAGATCGTCTGTGAGACGGAAGAGATGATGGAAGCCTTAAACGGCGTTAACAACGAATCCACACTCTGCGTAAAGGGAAGCGTCAGGGAAAGATCGAATAAGAATCCGGGGATTGATACCGGAGATATCGAAGTGGTGCCTGAAAGCATCGAAGTACTGGGCAGATGTATATATAACGAGCTTCCTTTTGAGATCAGTCATTCAAGAGAGGCTGATGAGGCAGTAAGGCTTAAATACAGATATCTTGACCTGCGTAATCCCGAAGTGAAGGAAAAGATCGTATTAAGGAGCAGGATAGTGGCTGAGCTTCGAAAGAGCATGACGGAGCATGATTTTTTGGAGATCACCACACCTATCCTTACATGTTCATCGCCTGAAGGCGCAAGGGATTATCTGGTGCCTTCGAGAAACCACCCCGGGAAGTTCTATGCTCTTCCCCAGGCTCCGCAGCAGTTTAAACAGATACTGATGACTGCCGGATTTGACAGGTATTTCCAGATAGCGCCCTGCTTCAGAGACGAGGATGCAAGGGCCGACCGCTCGCCGGGAGAGTTCTACCAGCTTGATATGGAGATGGCTTTTGCAACACAGGAAGATGTTTTTGACGTGATAGAGGATGTCCTTCCTCCTGTTTTTGCAAAGTACGGTATATATAAAGAAGCATCCCGCGCACCCTTTAAGCGCATAGCCTACAGGGATGCCATGGAGACATACGGTACCGACAAGCCGGATCTTCGGATAGACTTAACGCTCACCGATGCCACAGAGCTTCTTGCAGGCTGCGGTTTTGCACCGTTTGAAGGAAATGTGGTGAAAGCCATAGTCGTAAGCGATTTCAATGCTTCCAGAAAAGTGATCGACAAGATCTGTGCGGATGCAGAGGTTATAAGCGGATTTAAGTCGTACTGGTTCAGGATCGACGAAAACGGAGAGATCGTCGGCGGCATAGCAAAGTTTTTACAGGATATAAAGGATAAGGTGAAGGATGAGCTTTCGCTTAAGCCCGGATGTTTCGTAGGCCTTACCTCCGGTAAGAAAGCCGATGCCCTTAAGGCAGCAGGTGTGCTCAGAAGATTCCTCGGTGAGGCATCTGAGGGCCATATGAAAAAGGACTGCTATGAGTTCTGCTGGATAGTGGACTTCCCGATGTATGAGATAGGAGAGGAATCGGGTGAGCTTGAGTTCTGCCACAATCCGTTCTCAATGCCCCAGGGCGGTATGGATGCCTTATGCAATAAGGATCCGCTTGATATACTGGCTTATCAGTATGACCTTGTATGCAACGGAGTAGAGCTGTCTTCGGGCGCCGTAAGAAACCATGATCCCGAGATAATGATCAAGGCATTCTCCATAGTGGGTCTTTGCGAGACTGATGTTAAGGCCAAGTTCCCGGCAATGTACAATGCTTTCTGTTACGGAGCACCTCCGCATGCGGGAATAGCTCCGGGTGTTGACAGGATGATAATGCTGATCGCCGGTGAAGACAGCATCAGGGAGATAATCCCCTTCCCGATGAACAAAATGGCACAGGATGTTATGATGGGCGCACCTTCCGAGGTAAGTGAGAAGCAGCTTGAGGATGTGCATATAAGGATCGAACTTCCAAAAACCGAGTAGAAACAGGGTCGGCGGTCCGTTTCAAACGGGGGTTGACGAAATACGATAAATATTCTAAACTATCTGAGTGCTGTCTGAGGACGGTCTTTTCCCGACTTGACAGCGCCTGCGCAGGAATGGCGGAATTGGCAGACGCGCACGGTTCAGGTCCGTGTGATAGCAATATCATGAGGGTTCAAGTCCCTTTTCCTGCATAAAAATCCAACCGAAAGGTTGGATTTTTTTATTGCAGGAATGGGACTTGAACGCCTTTTGACCTTGGCATTAAAATATTGTAATATACAGTAGACGTCATTGTACAAAAACAATGCCGTCTACTATTGTGGCGCGGTTATGAACATAAAGGGTGTTTTCACAAAATCTAATCAGGATGCAGACAGGAACAAGGCGGCAAACACCGCAAGTACTGTTCTGTCTTTGCTGATGATCCTAAGCGTTACAGCGATCATCGTTTATTTAGTGTATTTCTTTATCTTCGGAAGGGCGGATAATTTCTTTACGGGGATGAGCTGCAACGAGATCACCGAAGGCTGGAGTATCACATATGAAGATGGCACGTCGCAGGAGATCAGTCTTCCATATAAGACAAAGGCTGATAAGGGCTCGGCTGTCGTTATCGAGACTGTTATTCCCGATGATGTTACCAATAAGGATTATGTTGCTTTCCGGTCATTTAGGCAGAATACAAAGATATATGTGGGTGATGAGCTCAGATGTGATTACTCGATGTATGAGGAAGGCCCCTACAGGCGTGATCTGGTGAGCCTGTATGTGTATGCGCCGATAGAAGAATCGGACGCAGGAAAGACCTTAAGGATAGAATCCGTAAGATACAAGAAGGAAAGCAGGGAGTACAGCAGGGTTTATTACGGTTCCCTGTCCGGAATAATGTACAATTATTTCAGAACCTTTGCCGCTCCGTTTATATTTGCGGCTGTATTCTTACTTATGAGCATTCTGTTCATAGTTGCGGGACTGGTCATTTATGTGGTCTTAAAGACCGATATCAGGCTCGATTACATGGGTTGGGCGCTTCTTAGCGTGGTGCTTTGGAACTTCAGCCAGTCGGATTTCAGGGATTTTATCTACCCAAACATTAAGGCGCTCAGCATGGTACCCGCCTTCGGTCTTATGACGATGCCTCTTCCGATAGGCCTTTATTACAACAATATCCAGAACAAGAGATATTACAGGGTTCATGTGACGATGTTTGCACTGTACCTTGTGCATTTCATATACTGGCTTGTCTGCCAGCTCACCCATACCAGAGATTTCTATGACAGCATATATTATGATTTCGGAATGATAGGTATATATATCATCGCTATCGGATATACACTTATCATGGATCTTAAAAAAGGCCTGATAAAGGAGTATCTTGTCTCTGCGGTAGCCTTTGTCGTGCTCGTATTCGGCGCCATCGGGCAGATCGCATATTATATCACAAACAGTAACTATGCTTCGGCGACCTTCTTCTCGTGCTTTGTAGGTCTGGTGGCGGCTCTGTCGTTTTTTGAGGGTATCAACAGGATCAACGGCGTGCGGACCAAGGTCAAGGTCGAGAACATGGCAAACAGCCTTAAACAGGAATTCCTTGCCAACATGTCCCATGAGATAAGGACCCCCATAAACGGTGTGCTTGGAATGAATGAGGCAATACTCAGGGAGAGCACGGAGAGCAATATCATTGAGTATGCCACTGATGTTGACAATGCCGGCAGGCTGCTTTTGTCTATCATCAATGATATCCTGGATTACTCAAAGCTTGATTCGGGAAAGATGAATCTTGTGAATGAGGATTACAACATACGAAACGTCATAGCCACCTGCAACAGCATAATAGACAACAAGGTAAAGGATAAGAACATTAAGCTTACGGTGGATGCGGATCCGAAGATGTACTGCGAATTATACGGTGATGACGTCAGGATACAGCAGATGATCATAAATCTTCTGACAAACGCCGTAAAATATACCGAGAACGGCAGCGTGACCTTAAAGCTGTATACCGAAGACATCGACAGAGAGAATGTCCTTTTGCATGTAAATGTAAAGGATACCGGGATCGGCATAAAGGATGAGGACAAGGAGACTCTCTTTACAGCCTTTGCAAGGGTAGATGAGAACAGGAACAGAAATATAGAAGGAACGGGTCTTGGCCTTAACATCACGGCCAGGATAGCCGAGCTTATGAACGGAAGGATCGATCTTGAGAGTGAATACGGCAAGGGTTCCGAATTCATGATCACGATCCCCCAGAAGAAAAGATCGGATAAGAGGCTTGGAAGTGTTGACCTTAAAGAAGCTACAGTCAATGCGGTAGTCAAATACATGGATGGCGGCGTATATGCGCCAAACGGAAGGATACTCGTAATAGATGATGTAAGCATCAACTTAAAGGTTATAGCAAGCTTCCTCAGGAATTCCGGAATATCCATAGATCTTGCCGCTTCCGGGGATGAAGGAATAGAGCTTGCAAAGATATACCGCTACCATATCATCTTTCTTGATCACATGATGCCCGGAAAGGACGGCATTGAGACGCTTAAGGAGATAAGGGCTCTCCAGGATAATCAAAACAGTACGATCCCCGTGATCATGCTTACCGCCAATGTATCGGAGGGACTGAGGGAGAGATATTTAAGCTACGGATTTGATGACTATATCGCAAAGCCGGTATCCTATACAGAGATAAATACCATAGTGAAAAAATATCTGCCGACGGAAGCCTACCTGATCAATGAGGAGAGATGGGGCTCAAACGACAAGGCAGTGATGTCTGCGATAAGTACGGGTATAGGATCCGTGCTTTCCGATGATGTGGAAGAAAAGGCAGATGAGAAGGATAAAGGACTCATAGACAGGGCCGTTGGCCTTGAATACTGTGCGGGGAGCGAGGAAATATATACCGAAACACTCAAGGCATACGTCGAGGAAAATATGGGCGATAAACTGGATACTTATTACTCGGCCGACGACTGGGACAATTACCGGATAACGGCTCATTCGATCAAATCAATTTCAAAAGCGATCGGAGCCATGGGCCTTTCTGATTTTGCAAAGGAAATGGAAGCATTTGCCAAAGAAAAAAAGATCGGAGAGATCGCCTCAAGACACGAAGCCTTTGTCGCAGAATACAGCCGGGTCATTGACGAGATAAAGGCAATGTTAAGAGACATGATCCTTGACGGGGATGACAGAGAGTAAATTAAGAGGATAAGATCCTTTCAACAATACGAAAAACGGTAAAGGAAGAATATAATGGCGAAAAAGATCCTGTTAGTAGATGATTCGAAGGTAAATCTGATGATCGCAAAGGCTGCGATGAAAGATATCGATGCACAGACCGATATGGCCATGTCAGGTGACGAATGTCTTGAAAAGACAAAAGAGACAAAGTATGATGTCATCCTTCTCGATCAGCTGATGCCTGAAAAGGACGGCCTTACAACATTTAAGGAACTAAAGAGCG
>JAILPG010000004.1 GCA_024699595.1 Lachnospiraceae bacterium
AAATATGCGTAGAAGGCCATTGGGTACCGGTAGATGTTCAGGATACATTGAATGATCTGATGATCTGTTGAGTTACTTTCAGATTATTGAAGATACAAACCTCCATAATATAAGCGTAACAGAAAATGCTTATGATATGGAGGTTTTTTACATGAAGAACATTACAAGAGAAAACGCGATGGAGATATATAAAACGAGAGATGAAATGTGGAAGAAGATCAGAAAACAGCACAATTCTCTGAGAGACAGGATAGAAGCATTTTATCATCTGCATGAGGATATGCTTCCGGATGATGAATACTTTACGATGAAAAAACCGTCCGGGGAAGAGATAAGCCTGTTGGAAAAAGAACTTGGATTTTCTGTTCCCGAGGATTATAAATGGTTTCTTAACATGTTTGGTGCCGGAGGAGTGTTCTTTGAGATATATGGTTATCTGGAAGGTACATTTACATGCCTGGAACCCACATTAAGAGTCAGGGAAGAACTGTTTAACAGAATAGAGGAAGGTGAGGAATTGGAGTTTGAACCTGATAATCTATTGGTTGTCTCATATGATGGTGAAGTGGTTTATGGAATTGATGCAAAAAACGGAAAGGTTGTAGATATCTGTGACGACAGGTGTTTTTATGGAGCCGAAAACTTCCTTGAATTTCTTCTTTCGGAAATGGAGGATACCATATATGAGGTTTATGCATAACCGACTTTTCTTGACTGCTACAACTACTTTTCTTGACTGCTACAAAACGAGGCTAAAAATTAGTGAAGAAATGACATGATTATATAATAATAATATTGAAGAAATGACATTTTTACTATAAAATATTAGTGAACAAATGCATAGTAGTGCACATGTATAGAGAGGTCGTTTTATGTTTAGAAGGAAAGTATTAGAAGAACTTAAGATTTGGAAAAACAACTATGCGCCGAAATATGCAGCATTGCTTGAAGGTGCAAGGCGAGTTGGCAAATCTACTGTGGCGGAAGAATTTGCCAGGACACACTACAGATCCTACATAAAAGTTGACTTTGCTAACATTACACAGGAACTTCTTGACGTGTTTAAGGACATAGCCGATCATAAGATGTTTTTTTTACGATTACAGGCGGTGACGAACATTACGTTATATCCAAGGGAATCTGTGATCATTTTTGACGAGATCCAGCGTCAGCCACTGGTAAGACAGGCTATAAAGTATCTGGTTGCTGATGGAACGTATGATTATATAGAAACGGGGTCACTGATCAGTATAAAGAAGAATGTTAAGGACATAGTTATTCCTTCTGAGGAACATAAGATCCCAGTATATCCTATGGATTACGAAGAATTTATGTGGGCTGTAGGAAATGATACATACCCATTGCTCCGTGATCTTTATAATTTGGGATCGGAAGTTGGCAATGGGACAAACAGAAAACTTATGAGGGATTTCAGAATATATATGGCTGTGGGTGGAATGCCTCAGGCTGTGGAAGCATATGTTAATGGAAAAAACTTTTCTGAAATTGACAGAGTAAAACGGGAAATAATCGATCTCTATATTGATGATTTCAAAAAGATAGATAGTTCCGGACTTATTGGCAAGATGTACGAGTCAATCCCCAGCCAACTGGCTACGAATAGGAAGAGATACATGATTTCAAGGGCAACAGGAAAGCGAAAGACGGGGAAAGATGTAGAAAGAGTGGCCGAACTGTTGGATTCAAAAACGGTAATTCCATGCTACAACACATATAATCCCAGTATAACACTGGCTCAAACCAGAGATGATGATACTTATAAGCTATATCTGTCTGATGTTGGTCTGTTCATGACAATGATCTTCAAATCATCACCTAAAACAGATGAAAACATATATAGCAAGTTGCTTGGAGACAAGCTTTCAGCTGATATGGGATATCTTTATGAAAATGCGGTTGCACAGATGATCGCCGCGACAGGCAGATCCACATATTATCATACATGGGAAAAAGAAAACAGCACACATTATTATGAAGTTGATTTTCTGCTTCAGGACAAGACAAAATTGCTTCCATTGGAAGTGAAGTCATCGGCCACCAAAAAACATGAGTCCATAGATGCATTCTGTAAGAAGTATTCTAAATCTGTCTCGCAGGCAATCCTTCTTTCTCAAAAGGATGTCGGGAGGGATAATAACCTAAAACTAAAGCCGATTTATATGCTGCCTTTCATTATGGAGGAATTATACAGCGAGACACTATTCTGCCCTCAACACTAAAATGAAAATGATATATAAATCTGTGATTTGGATTATTTTCGTATACATAGACAAGATATCTTTAATTTGCTCTGGAGAAAAAAATGTTTGATTTGGTACCGTCAAATTATATGAGAGAACTTTTCGAAAAAACCGGTTTTGAATTAACGGGTTTTAACAAGGCTACGCTTATTTGGAACATCGAGGGAAAAACACATGCAGAACGTGTGGATGCGCTAAAGGAATTATCATATTCTACTAAGGATAAAGAACTAAAAAAGCAGATATCTGAACGTATTCAATATGATGAAAACATGTTGGAAAGACTGAAAGATAATCTGGATAGGAAATGTGTATATGTGGTCAATGATAGCGATGGGTATAGTTTTGGTTTCTTTGCAGACTACTCTGTGGCTTATGAGTATGGCAAGAAATACTGCAATCAATATGAAGAAAAACTATTTTCAATCAGTAAGCAAATGATTATTTCGGAAAACGATAGTCTGATAGTAAAGAACCCGGTCAGAACGAACTGGTACATGTTTGATGATGTGGAGACTGAAGAGAATAAGTATTGCAAATATCAAGGGGATCCGGTTTCGAAAGCCTATTATGCGGATGATGGAGAGCTACGTAGAGTGTGGTCTAATGAAATGACGGAGGAGGAAGATCGTAGAGTGGATCCCTTCAGGAGAGACCGCTTTGAACATCAGTTTTTCAAGATTCCTTTTGAGGGAAAACTGGGGATGCCGGTACGGGAAATCAATACCGGGATGTATGGAATTCTTATGAACGACACAAAAACCTGGGACAAATATATGCGAGATATAGATGAAAGAAATCTATATGTCGATTATTCTGATATACAGGTGGTGGTTGTGTTTCTTAAGGAAAACGGGCACTGGAGTCATGAACATATTAATCCTATTTTTCTTGAAGTAGAAAGGCCGAGTTTTGATTATGATGATAAAAAATCATTGGCATATAGGGCTGCTTTTAATTTATTCTCTGAATACTGGATAGATTATTGCGGAGCGATAGGAGATAATAAAGAAATTGGGAAGAAAGCAATAGAGGCTGCAAAGCGTTACAGGGATGTCTGCATTGAAGTTGAAAAGGAATCTGATAGCGATTTCCCGGAGGATATGGACGATATAGAAAAGATTATGTACTAGGGAGTGAAGAATATGAACTATTACATCAGTGATCTGCATTTGTTCCATAAGAATGTGACAAAGGCTGGAAAAGATTTTGATGACAGGCCGTTTGATGATCTCGATGAAATGCATGCGTTGATCAAAGAAAAATGGAATGCTAAGGTTACAAACGGGGATACGGTGTATATTCTGGGGGACATGGCTATGCGCGGGACGCAGGAGGATTTGATCGCTTTTGTATCGACTCTCAAAGGCCACAAGGTGATCATCAGGGGGAACCATGATGATATCAGGGATCAGCGATATAAGCAGCTGTATGATGAGATCTGTGATTACAAAGAGATCAGAGATTCTCTCAAAGGCGAAAATGTGAAGCTGGTTCTCTGCCATTATCCGATACTGATGTGGAAAGATCAGCATCATGGTTCGGTCCTGCTATACGGGCATGTGCATAATTCTATTGAAGAATACTATTTCAGGAAATGTTTACGCGAAATGAATACAGAGGATTTCTTTGACAGAAGAGCTGGTGATAAGATACTTCGAGCCTATAATGTGGGATGTATGATGCCGTATATGGATTATGAGCCGCGGAATCTGGAAGAAATAGTTGAAGGATATGAAAGGCTATATCATGAGCCGGAGTTATAATAATAGTGTTTGAGAAAGTAAGGCAAAACATAATGGCAACATACGTCATCGGAGATATTCATAATCAAATAAACCAGCTTGACAGGTTAATAAAATTGATATCGCCTGCCTTGCAGGACCGGATCTTCCTTTTGGGAGATCTGTTTGACCGTGGAGGTGCCGATCCCGATCCGGTTGGGGTTTATCACAGAATTTCAGGATTAAACACAAATGTAAAATGGATCCGCGGCAATCATGACCAGCTGCTTGCAGAATATATCTATGCCTACTATGAGACTGACGAAAAGAAGCGGGGCAGCTTACGACCATACCGGTATAATTCTTTTGACCTGATGAAGGACAGGCTTACCCGTGTGGATATGCTTGATCTTGCCGATCTGATAATGAGATTGCCATTACAGGTTGAGATCGGGATTGGCTCGGTGAAATACCTTTTAGCGCATGCTATGACTTTCGATCCAAGCGCAGGAGAACAGGAAGAAAATGCGTATCTTGAGGGACTTGGCGATATGCATGAGTATTGGGAGCACGGTGTAAAAGGTTATATTTCTTTGGTAGGACATCAGGATACAGGGTATCAGTACAGTAATCCGAAAGGCAGATATCTGGATGAGCGATCCGATTCGATCTGGTTAAATGAAGCGGAAAATGTATACATGATGGATTGTGGATGCGGCCTTCCAAACGGTAGACTTGCATGCATCTGTTTGGAAACCGGAGAGAGATTTTACGCATAAAGGAGAATGAAGCATGATATATGCTATGAGTGATATTCACGGATGCATCACAGATCTTCAGAAGCAGATGGAGGAGGTCGATCTTCGTGGAGAAAACCGCCTTATTTTTCTTGGAGACTATATTGATTACGGAAATAGTTCCTATCAGGTGCTTAAGTATATTTGGGACCTGCAAAGAGAATATGGCGATGAAAAGATTATAGTTTTAAAGGGAAATCATGAAGCGATGCTCCTTGAATGGATCGATGATTTCAGCGGACAATACTCTTCAGAACTTGAGGCTCTTTCCTATGACAGCTGGCTGAAGACGGATTCCCAATACAGATTCAATACATTTCGCACTTTTTTAACAGAGGATGATTTTCAAAAGTTTGAAGATTTCTGCCTGAAAGCATCATTTGTAGAGATGAATATAAAGGCAGTATCCATGCTTAAAGAAAACTACACCGAAATGATCGGATGGATTGCGAAAATGCCGTCATTTTTTGAAACGGATACACAGATCTATGTTCATGCCGGAGTAGACGAGGACGCGGGCGAATACTGGAAATGGGGTACATCTGATGATATTTTCCTTTGGAAGTTTCCGGCATCCTTTGGAAGGTTTGAAAAAGATGTGATAGCCGGTCATACCGGCACGAGCGGTTTGGCGCATGAATCAAATTATCATGATGTGTATTATGACGGGATGAGCCATTATTACATAGATGGTTCTGTTTATAAGCATGGCAAACTGCTGCTTCTTGCATTTGATGAACATGATGGGAAATATTATCAGATTGAAAATGGGAAGATGATTCCGGTCAGACCATTTGATAAATACAGATGACAGATTCATTTTTATAAAATTTTAGCAAGAAAACCCCATCCGACATAGTCGGTTGTGGGTAGTTCATCTGTGCGGATATCTTCTTCACGGTCATATCGGTGTTCCAGGGCGGAATATTCAGGGGATGGTTTTCAAAGAAGAGACCGTCAGCAACCGAAAACAGTATGGAGGAATTATAATGCTAGGCACTATGAGGCCTGAATTTGACAGCATTAAGGACTACGCAGAGTTCAGCAAGTATTACTGGTACAGGGAAGAACTGATCAGGATCTGTAAGGATCATGGTCTTAAGGCTGACGGAAGTAAGATAGAACTGAACAAGGTGATCGAAGCGTATTTTTCAAGTGAGAAGATTCTGCCGGAAAAGAAGAGGCCGGCTAAGAAGCGAAAGGCCACTGTTACAGAACTGGCTTTGGACACGGGACTGATTGAATGTGGTTTCACATTCGGAAACAGATTCCGGGAGTTCTTCAGGAAACAGACCGGTGTGGAAAACTTCAAGTTCAATGTTGATATGGTCGCCACAGCTAAGGCTGTTAAGGAAAGTGGTGATGAAAGTTTTACCCTGGGGGATCTGTTGGATATATACTACGGTAAAAAGGAATACGCTGTCTATGATAAGTCCGCTCTGCAATGGAACAGGTTTGTAAAGGATTTCTTCGAAGATGAAGCAACAAAAATATTCAGTGAGCGGCTGAAGGCGGCAGCGGCATTATGGAAGATCGTCAGAGAGTCGGATATGAAGAAAGAATATTCGCATGAACTGCTTGATGAATATCAGGATATTATTTCTAACGAGGGATAGGTACTATGGATCACGAAAAGATAGCAGGCTTTATGATCAATTAGGGTGGGGGGTCTTGAGTTGCTATGGGTTTGGAATTCTTACAGGCGTCTACAGTCGATGCATTAACAATAACCGGTATCTCGAGACGGTCATTTCACAGTGACGTGGAAGTCGGTTCCAAGGAAAAAACGGGACCGCCCGGATATATGTCAGTTCCGTTTTATATGAAGATGGCCAGATCAAATCATCTGTACAAACTGGTGGCTGACGGCCTGATCGTAGGCGGAGCTGTACTTTTTCCGGATAATGAAAAACTGAATATCGGCAGGATCTTTATCAGTCCTGAGAATCACCGAAAAGGCTATGGAGTTTTCGTGATGCAGGAAATCGAAGCCTTATATCCATCGGTAAAGGAAATTACACTTGATACACCAATCTGGAACATCAGAACCAACGCATTTTATAAGAAACTTGGATATACGTAAGTAAAACGTGATAATGATTTCGTATATTTCTCCAAACAGAGATGAAATAAGATTTTGAAGGGTTTCAAAGCGGGCAACCGGTTTGAGACCCTTGATTTTTGTTGTTGAAAAATATTACTGCTATAATAAACATGACACACTGTTGTCGTGTTAGATTTGTTATGATACAAACGAAATGAGGAGGCGTTACCCGGAAATGAAGATAGACAGGCTGATCGGGATACTGTCCGTGCTGCTTCAAGGGGAAAGAACGACGGCACCTGAGTTGGCAGAGCGGTTTGAGGTATCCAGAAGGACAATCAATCGGGATATAGAGGATCTGTGTAAAGCAGGTATTCCAATACAGACGGCACAGGGGACCGGCGGTGGTATCAGTATTATGGACGGATACCGGATGGACAGGACGATACTTACATCAAAGGATATGCAGATGATCCTTGCCGGGCTGCGGAGTTTGGACAGTGTGAGCGGAAGCAGTTATTACAGTCAGCTGATGGAAAAGATCCAGGCAGGATCCTCTGAGTTTATCACCGGCAGGGATTCCATCCTGATCGATCTGTCATCATGGTATCGGGAATCGCTTGCTCCGAAGATAGAGACCATACAGGACGCAATCGGAGACAGGCATTTGATCAAGTTCCGGTATTATGCCCCATCAGGTGAAAGTGAGCGGACGGTTGAACCGTATTATCTGGTGTTCCGATGGTCCAGTTGGTATCTGTGGGCGTGGTGCCTGAAAGGGAAGGACTTTAGGCTGTTCAAGCTGAACCGCATGGATAGAGTTCGTGGAACAGATAAGGCGTTTGAATGCAGAGAGGTCTCAATACCGGATCTTTCAAATGAGAAAATCTTTCCGGGCGGGATCAAGGTGAAGGCGTTGTTTGAACCTGACCAGAAGTGGCGGCTGGTAGAAGAGTTCGGAACTTCCTGTTTTACAGAAAGTGATGATGGCAGGCTTCTGTTTACAACGGATTATACGGATATGGATAATCTGATCACCTGGATTATGACCTTCGGAGACAAGGCGGAATTGCTTGAACCTGAGGAAGCTCGTGAGAGGATCAGAGCTACGATTGAAGCAATGAGACAGAATTACAGTAAAAAGAAGCAAAAGGAGATTTTGGGAGATGAATGACTTGAAAAAATTGATCAGTTGTTGTGGCTCTGATTGCAGTACCTGCTATTGTTATGGTGAAATGTGCAAGGGGTGTAATGCCGTGTGCGGCAAGGTGTTTCATGCGCCCGAAGGAAAGGAGTGCCCTATTTATCATTGCTGTAGGATCAAGAACGGTTTTCAATCATGCGGAGAGTGTGATAAGTTGCCTTGTGATCTGATTCTGGGTACCAGAGATCCTAGTCTGTCTGAAGAAGAGTTTATGAAGACGGTGGATGATCGTGTAAAACGACTCAGGGGGTGAGGCTATATGGCATTTGATTTCAAGAAGGAATATAAAGAGTTTTATATGCCGAAAAATAAGCCTGATATTGTGACGGTACCGAGTATGAATTATATCGCTGTGCGCGGAACGGGAGATCCGAATCAAGAGGATGGAGAGTATAAGCAGGCTATAGGTTTGCTGTATGGGATTGCTTTTACGATCAAGATGAGTAAGAAGGGTGATCATCAGATTGACGGTTATTTCGATTATGTTGTCCCTCCGTTGGAAGGATTTTGGTGGCAGGGTGAGCGGCATCCTGTGGATACCACGCTGCGAACCGACCGAGCCGGCAGGCGAGAAAGTGTAGAAGGGATTGACTATGCACACAAAGAAGATTTCCACTGGATTTCTGTGATCCGTATTCCGGATTTTGTAACAGAAGATGATTTCAGATGGGCTGCCTGTGAGGCAACGAAGAAGAAAAAGCAGGATTTCTCTAAGGTGGAGTTCCTGACAGTTGCGGAAGGGTTGTGCGTACAGTGTATGCATATCGGTTCTTATGATGATGAGCCTGTTACGGTGGCTATGATGCACGAGTTTATGGAACAGCAGGGTTATGAGCTGGATAT
>JAILPG010000091.1 GCA_024699595.1 Lachnospiraceae bacterium
AGTGTGTATCAGGAATGGGGGACAGGTGATGCGGAGTACAATCGTGACCGTGTCTTTTACGAAATGAACTGTGATGCCGAAACGGGCTCGCTGATCACGCGGTGCGGCTTCAATTGTGACCCGGAATACAACCCGTTTTACTGTTTCTTTGCAATGTCGGAGGAGGAATTCTCAGACAACGAACAGCATGAGCATTATACGGAGATCAGTCACGAAAACGGCGTTATCCGCATGGTATCCCGGTTTGACGAGACTTTGAGCAGGGAGCAGATAGAGGATATATGGGGACTTGAATATAACGGTCAATATATCAGGACGGAAGCGGTCATAAATGAGGATAATTATGAATTTATAAGCAACTCGTTGATCATGGTGGAGGATGGCAAGGATGTATTCTCATTTGTGACAAGCGTGGAATACGATGTGCCTGAGCCTGCAGCCAGCCGTAATCTGCGCGCCGCGTATGAGCGGGAGAGCGAGAATATGGTGAATATCACCTGTGTGGCGGATCCGGGTACGGATCATGAGATCAGCCGCAAGCTTACCGTTCCCGTAAACAGCGACGTTAGCATTGATGCCGGAGATACGCCATTTGTCTATTTCAACGATCCCGATTGTGAGACGCTTAAGCATTGGGACAGGATGAGTGACGTCAGCTTTTACATTTTCACCGATCCGGATAAGGCTCTGACGGAGAAATATGAAAAGTTACGTGCAAAACTATCCGGACAAGACCTGTCCGGCAGGCAGGATATTCCCTTTGACAGCAAGGAATTTGAGCAGCTGGATAAGGAAGTGTATGAAGCGAATTTACTGGATGAGCTTTTCAAACATCATAAATCTGTTGTTTATGAATATACAGAGCTTCCGGATAATGATCTTGGATGGCTGGATTATTTCTATATGACAAAGGATGTATGTTACCACGAAAATGCTGAAACGGCAGAATATGATTATGACAGATACTTTTACTTCCTTGAGGGTGACGGATCAGGCAATGCTCCGGAGTTTGGTTATGGCGTTGATCTGACCAGTGATTATGACCTGCTTGCTGATTATGGGTATCAGCTGGTTCCTGATCTTGAACCCGGGGAGTCATGGTTTAACAGCGAGACGGAGGAGCATGTTGAATGCTATATAGAGGATGGCCGCATATATATGAAGGACAGATGTAAGGAGGAGTCTGCTGAAGAGTGGTTCAAGGATAATGTGCCAAATGAGACCTATGACGGTGGGATAATCTATAACGAAGTGATAGCTGATGCGAAGACAAAGGAGATACTGGAGTTCAATACTTATCTGGAGAAACCAGATGGAACTATGAGACTGCTTTTAGGCAAAAAAGCATCCTATGATGCAGAAGAGCCGCGAAGAGTTCGCAATATGAGGGCAGTGGCTGAGCGGTATTGCGAGAACATGATAGATGTTACTTTTACTGTTGATCCCGGAACGGATCATGAGCTGTCAAAGAGCATAACCATGCCGGTGGGAAGTACCATTAAGTTTTACTGCGATAATGGGGACAAAGCTATTTATTTCGATAATGCTGAAGCCACCGAGCTCACGCATTGGGACGGCATGAAGAGTAAGTCGCTCTATATATTCACAGACCCGACTGAAGAGCAGATTAAAACCCGTGAAAAACTGTTAAAGAAAGTTAAACAAGACCATCCATAATGCCGATCCGGGATGTTAAAAGACCGCTGGAAAGTGTTGAAAAATAACCCCGAGACAGGTTATGCCACGGTGAAGGTGGATGTTGACCCGGCGCTGGATGCCTGCCTCGGTTTATACGACTATTATTTCACGCCATACGTGTCATTGGGCCTGGCGGAGGCATATTCCCCCGAGGATGAGGCGTTTGTGTCAGGATGGGGAGAGAACAGGCCTTCGGATAAGCTTTGGGCCGAATATGAGGACGTATACAGAAATCCCAAATACTATGACAGTGCTGACGGAGATATAATCTGGCCTGCAAATGACGGTTTTTACGGAGAATCTTTTGACTATACCCTTTTGCCCTATACTCAGATAGACCGCTATGGAAGCGATTACGGCACTTTTGCATCGCTTGTGGGGCATCCTTATCCGGATTATTCCCTGGCACCCGGCTCAAAGTATAAGAATTACAGTGTGTTTATCGTAAGGAAACCCATACAGGTAAAGGCGGGATCCGTATATCCGTGGTTTGATGAACCCGGAAAAGCTACACAGGTAGTCCTTCCGTCACCGGTAAAGGATCTTCTTGCAGACGGTTCACTTGAAAGGATCGTCTACAGATAAGTATACCTTGTTCGGGACGGAGATAACCGTAAACGGGTGAGCAGGGATTTGATAAAGAATTCCGCCCTGTTGACGGGTCGGATGAATATGTTATAAAGGATTACACTATTCCCAAAGGCACCATGATATGTAGATATGGTTTTACTGGAGGTTTGTTTACAACAATAAAGGGTACCGACTACGATGCCTTAGGACTGCCATTTGTAAAAGAAACCATAGACTATCATGAGCATAAGGTTACAGAGGATTCAAGCGATGAATGCAGGGCGGTGAAAGGAATAGCAGCCCCCAAGTACTCAAGTAACGGCG
>JAILPG010000021.1 GCA_024699595.1 Lachnospiraceae bacterium
GTTGTCAACATAGGGCTCGGTAAAGGTGTACTGCTCTTCACGGCCGTTAATGGTAAATCCGTTCCAGATACAGTCGATCGTTCCCGAATTGAGCTCGGCATCCTTGGCATCCCAGTCGATAGGCTGCTTTACGAGCTCCCAGCCGTTACGCTTGCACACTTCCTCAGCAAGCTCAAGGTCAAATCCCGTATAATCGCCGTTATCGTCCATGTAGCCGTAAGGAGGGAATTCCGCGTCAAATCCTACCGTGAACTTCTGGGTCTCTGATGAAGAAGTATCCGTCGTTTCGGAACCTGTTGTGGTCGGTGCAACAGCCACACAGCCTGCAAGCAGACCTGCCGTCACTGTCATACACAGAGCAATTGATAATAACTTAAATCTTTTCATTTCCGTCCTCCTCGCTGTTTTTATCCGCGACAGAAACGGGAGGCCTCTCCCGTTTCCACACTCTGTGATGATAGCATATGTTGGACGTATTCGCAATTTTATTCGTACCAGTAAGAGTTGTCGTCATAGTAGTAGCTGTAGTTTCCGGATACTGCCTCCATGAGGCCTAAGAACTCCTGTACGATCTCATCGTTTGAGTCGATCTTTTTCACGTTCTTTATGGCCTGCTCCAGAGCCTCTTCCCTGCTCATGTCCACGAGGTACTCGCTGTCGTTAAGAGCCATTGCGTACTCTGCTGCCGAGGTTGCCAGTATGAAACTGTCGGAAGGTCTTGTCGTGTAATCGTTTGCATCTATCGGGAATTCCAGATAATCGGATTCATTCTTGTCGGGATCCTTGTAGGCTATCGAAAGAGTGCACCATTCATCTTTTGCACGGCCTCTTGCCGATAATGAGTTGTCCTGATATCTGAGACCTGAGTCACTGTCCTCATCCGCAAGCTCGAGTTCGTATACCACGGTCACCTGATGGCCTGCACCTACCTCGCCGCCGTCCTTGGTATCATCCTTGAAATCCTCTGCCGCAAGAGCCCTGTTCTCGTATCCGATCAGTCTGTACTTTGATACCATTGCGGGATTGAACTCTACCTGGAACTTGGTATCCTTTGCTACCGTGTAAAGAGTTGAGTTGAATTCATCCACGAGTACCTTCTTAGCCTCTGCAAGTGAATCTATGTAGGAATAGTTGCCGTTTCCGGAATCCGCGAGTGTCTCAGCGGTCACGTCGTTGTAGTTGCCCATTCCGAATCCGAGCACCGATAAGAAGACGCCGGTCTCTTTCTTTTCGCTGATAAGGTCCTCAAGCTCTGAGCCTGAGCATTTTCCTATGTTAAAATCACCGTCTGTTGCAAGGATGACTCTGTTGTTTCCGTTCTTTATAAAATTCTCCTGCGCGATCTTGTAGGCAAGCTCTATTCCGCCCTCTCCGTTGGTACCGCCGCCTGCGGTAAGGCTCTCAAAGGCTCTGTTGATCTCATCGGTCCTGTTGCCGCGTACTCCGTCAAGCACCACGTTTGTGCCGTTTGCATAGGTCACGATCGATACACGGTCGTTGGCCGTCAGGTTTTCCACCATCATCTTCATGGATTCCTTAAGAAGCGGAAGCTTGTTCTGGCTGTCCATAGAACCTGATACATCTATAAGGAATACAATGTTTGAATCGGGCTTTTTGTTCTCGTTAAGAGTCTTTGTGCTTACTCCAAGGATCATGAGCTTGTGATCTTTGTTCCAGGGGCAGTCTGAGATAGTCGAATCCACGCCGAATCTCTGTCCGTCCTTGGGAGCGCTGTAATCATATTTGAAATAGTTGATCATCTCCTCGGCTCTTATAGCCACATCAGAAAAATCATAGAGTCCGTAACCCATGTTTACGAATCTCCTCATGTTCGAATAGCTTGCCGTGTCGACGTCTGCTGCGAAGGTTGAAAGAGGAGAAAGCTTCACATCCCTTAATCCGCTCTCATCTAAAACATCGTAGGTCTCACCCTGTACGTAGGGATCGTATACGGGATAGCACATGGTATCGCAGGCCTCTGTCTCACAGCAGTACTCGGCTGCATCGCTCTTGGTGGCCGCATAATTTGCGCTTCCTGCGGTTGCTGCCATCGGCTCCTCGTACCAGGTATCCGCAGTAGATTCCGTTGTTGAAACATATGCGTCGCTCTCGACTGTATAATTGTTATCGGATGTTGACTTTGCACTTGGAGATTCCGACTGTGTGGATCCGAAGTTGATGCCGCATGCCGTAACGGCGGGTAATACCAGTGCAAGTGACAGTAATGAGATAATGCTTCTTTTCTTCATAATAAAATCCTCCCTTTATATCCTTTGGTCTGTTGTAATATGTCCGGCTTTCTGCCCTGATATCTTATATACGTGGCCACCTCCGGAAATTTATGGGGGGATTTTAATTTTTTTTATTTTGGGGGAAAAAAATCAGCCGGCCCGGTATTTTCCCAAGTCGGCTGATCCTTATGTTATGCATCCTTCCTGATAATAACAGGGATTCGCGTCATTTATTCTTTTTATATATGAGTGTATCCGTTCCGTCTGCCTTCATCACCGCAAGTATCTCGGGCGTGCCCTCATCAGTCATCCTGTAGGATACCAGACATCTTTCCTTAGCTTCATTATCCATAAAGCTTGCAACCTTCGAGTCATCTGCGATGTGATCCTTTCCGAAGAGATACAGCCTGTTCTCTGTCATCTCGGCCTCATAATGCATATCCGATACCTTTTTAAATCCGACAAGACCTAGCGCATCCGAAAGTCCCTCAGTCTCTGCTGCATCATCTGCACTCTCTGCCGACTCAGCGGAATTATAGGCCTGCATGGTCTCGGAAGCGTTTGCGGTATCCGCTTTATCCGTAGAAGTCCCCGAAGCTGCTCCCTTGCTCTGTGTATCCGCGCTGTTTCCTGCCGTCTGCCATGCGGACTTGCTGCTTGCGTTACTGCCTGCCGTGGGCTCCGTGTCAGCCATGCTGTCCACATCCGCTGCCTCATAAGCGTTTGCCGCCTCCGTTACAGCCATGTCTGCGATATCCTTGGCCTCATCGTCTGTGGCTGCATCAGCGCGCACATCAGCTTCCTCACTCTCGGTATCGGCTGCAGCCGCATCCATGATATCTGTTTCTGCGGCATCTGTCGTTTCACTTGCAACCTCTGCTGCATCATACGCAGCCTCGGCCGCAGGCTGCGGAGCCTGTGCACTCTCCGACATTGCACTTGACATGCTGCTCTTGTTACTGTTTATAACGCCTATAGCCACTGTGATCACAAGGAGGCCCGCGGCTGCTGCCGATATCCTCTTAAGAGCAAAGATCAACTGCTTGTGGTCTTTCTTTTTTGCCGATGCCTTTGCATCATTTATATCTGTAATATCCGCTGCTTTTGTTGCTTCCCTTTTCTCCGCCTCAAATTTATCTATACCTGCTTCGATACGCGCCCAGAGATCCGGCGTATCAAGACTTATCCGGTTTCTGTATTCGGTTTCAAGATCCTTCATCATAGCCGTACCTCCTTAGTTTTTTTATCGCTTCCCGGTATCGCCAGGTCACCGTTCCCATCGGAATCTTTAAAGACTGTGCAATCTCCGCAAAAGTCATTTCGGATAGTATCTTCATATTGATGACCTGCTGTTCCGCGGGATTAAGCTTACTTATCGCTTCCTTTACCGCCAGGTCCTCGATCACCGTTTTTTCGGTATCGTCGTCGCTGACCGGCTCGGTCAAGGTCCCTTCTTCGTCATCAATACGAAGACTTTCAAGCACTTCTTTTTTGTACTTTCTGATGTGATCGATCGCCATGTTCCTTGCGATCGTCGCAAGATACGCTTTATGCCCGCTGCCGCTCTTATACTTTCCGGCCGTCTGCCAGAGCTTAATAAAGAACTCCGAAGTGATATCCTCCGCATCTTCCTTAGAGCCGACCACACCGTATACGATACGGTAGATATAGTCGATATAGGCATCGTAGATATCCTTAAGCCCCTGTTTGTCGCCGTCAAGCACAGCTTTAATGCAGGCGTCAAATGCCGCCTCTGTCACCTGTTTCCCCCTGTCTCATAAAGTATACGTTTCATAGTTATGAAATTTATGGTTACAAAAAAAATTTTATAATCTTTCAGCGAGAAAACCCCATCCGACTCAGTCGGTTGTGGGATGAATCGCCTTCCTGTATTTTCCGGATCTGACATACTTGCGTTTGTGCTCATCAGTCCGTTGTGATTCTATATATTTTTTACCGTCTCCATGGAAACAGATCCTGTACTTGCACAGAAATAGATAGCGCTCCAGAAAGCATCTTTCCAAAGGTATTTTTTGACATGCTCCATTCTGGATATGTCTGCTTGAAAAGTGAAAAAGTCATTGACAATATATGTTTGACCAAATATAATATGACCCAAGATAATAAAATGATTCATTCAAAGGGAGGTACATATGATGGGATTTTATGATCAAAGTGTAATGACAGCAAACGGCGAAGAGATATCTATGAAGGATTACGAAGGAAAGGTAGTACTTGTCGTAAATACTGCGACAGGATGTGGATTCACTCCTCATTACAAGGATCTTGAAGCGATGTACGAGAAGTATCATGACAGGGGATTTGAGATCATTGATGTTCCCTGCAATCAGTTTGCCGGACAGACTCCCGGAACGGATGATGAGATCCATGAGTTCTGCCAGCTTAAGTACAACACACAGTTTCCTCAGATGAAAAAGTCAGATGTCAACGGTGAGACTGCGATCTCTCTGTTTAAGTTTCTGAAAGAGCAAAAGGGGTTTGAAGGTTTCGGTAAAGGACCTGCGGCCCTTGCAATGAGTGCGATGCTTAAGAAGATCGATAAGGATTATAAGAACAATCCGGAGATCAAGTGGAATTTCACCAAGTTTGTTGTAGACAGAAGCGGAAACGTGGTCGCAAGGTTTGAGCCCACCGAGAAGATGGAAAACGTTGATAAATGTGTAGAGGGATTACTGTAAGGGGTAGATCATGGCACAGGAATACGAACAGTTATTACTTGAAAAACAGCTATGCTTTCCAATGTATGCATGCGGAAGGAAGATCGTTACGGCGTATAATCCGTATCTAAAACCTCTGGGATTGACATACACTCAGTACATTGTCTTCATGGTGCTGTGGGAGAAGGAGAGTGTGAATGTTGGGCAGCTTGGAAGCATCCTTCATCTGGATGCAGGAACGCTCACGCCCCTTTTAAAGACCCTCGAAAAGGAGGGGTATGTGACGAGAGAACGTTCCAGGGAAGATGAGCGTGTAACGATCATAAGCATCACTAAAAAAGGTAATGATCTTAAGGAGAAGTGCAAGGATATACCGCTTGAACTTGCAAAGAATGGATCGCCATTATCAGAAAGGGATGTAAAGGAGCTATACAGACTGCTGTATAAATTCCTTGAAGGATGAAAAAGAAAACTTTGAAGGAGCCAATATAGAATGTACAATATCAGTAAGAAAGGTATTCGGAGCAGGAGAATCTCTATACGTGTTGATGGCAGAAGAGTACCGCTTCTCATACTGAAACCATTATCTGAACCAAAGAATGCTCCCGGTGTCATGTGGATACATGGTGGAGGATATATGACGGGATTTAGGGAAATGGCATATATAGGCCGTGCTGCCGATCTGGTGAGAAACCATGGGGCTGTAGTATTGTCCCCGGGATATCATCTTTCCTTATTCCATCCATATCCGACAGCCCTTAATGACTGCTATGCGGTTCTTCTTTATATAAGGGATCACGCTGAAGAACTTGGGATCGATCCAAGCCAGATAATGGTTGGCGGGGAGAGTGCAGGCGGAGGAATGGCTGCAGCCATATCAATGCTTGCCAGAGATAAGGGTGAAGTAAATATAGCTTTCCAGATGCCTTTATATCCAATGATCGATAATTTCGATACCGAGAGCAGCAAAGATAATCACGCTAAAGTCTGGAATACAAGA
>JAILPG010000024.1 GCA_024699595.1 Lachnospiraceae bacterium
TGAAGCCCTTGCAAAAGATAATTACGCAAAGTGTAAGGAACGTGGAGAAAACAAGAAGCTGACTGATTCCAGACGTGAGGTTGGGAAATTCATTCAGATCATCCACCGATATAGGGATAATATGTTAGCAAAGATCAAGAATCCCGTTGAAAACGGTACGCTTGAGATCGATCCCGTAAAGGCTGTCAGACAGCAGGGCAGCGGATATGGTGAAGTGGAGCATGTTGCGATTTTTGACGAGGCACAAAGATCATGGACACATAAACGATTGGCTGATTACCTGAAAAGAGGCGGAACCTACGGCAACAAACTAAAGGTTCAGAATTTTCCTATGTCCGAAGCAGCCTTTTTGATCTGGGCTCTTGATCAGAGAGAAGACTGGGCAACGATCATATGTCTTGTCGGTGGAGGGCAGGAGATCAACACAGGAGAAGCAGGAATATCTGAGTGGATCAAAGCTTTGAACGAGAAGTTTACACATTGGAAAGTGTATATTTCCCCCAAATTAACTGAACCTGAGTATGCAGAAGGAAAGGTTAATGAGCTCCTAAGATACAACAGAAATGTCACATACTCAGATGACCTTCATTTAGGCGTTTCTTTAAGGTCTTACAGAGCGGAAAAGCTTTCTGCCTTTGTTCATTCGGTTTTAGCTGTAGATAATAATGCATCAGAGATATATACGCAGATAAAAGATAAATATCCGATCATTCTTACAAGAGATATGGAGAAAGCCAGAAGATGGCTGCATGAAAAAGTAAGGGGGACTGAAAGAACAGGAGTATTGATAACAAAGGAATCAGCAAGATATAAACCTCTTGGGATACATGTATTAGAGTCTGATGAAGAAAATGCGGTTCACTGGTTTCTTGATGATAAGGCAGATACACGGTCCTCAAATTATCTGGAAGATGCTGCAACAGAGATTCAGGTACAGGGACTGGAACTTGATTATACCTGCTTGTTATGGGATGCAGATATGCGATTTGATAATGGTATGTGGCGTTATTATACCTGGAGTAGGCAGAGATCTGAATGGGTGAAGCTTGAGGCTAACAGTGAAAGTAAGCAGGAGAAGATGAAATACATGTTGAATGCCTACAGAGTTTTGCTTACACGTGCACGCGCTGGAATGATCATCTGTGTTCCGGAAGGAAACGCTCATAAAACAGCAAGTGGTTTCTGGGAAGATAGTACACGGTTGCCTGAGTTTTATGATGGAACCTATCAGTACCTGAAAAATCTTGGTCTTGAGGAGATATAATCCGATTATCATAAATAGATATTGGAGTAACGGTCTGATATGAAAACAATAAAAGTTGTGGCAGCGGTTATAAGAGATAACGATAAAATATTCGCTACCGCAAGAGGCTATGGAGAATATAAAGGCTGGTGGGAGTTCCCCGGCGGAAAGATTGAAGAAGGTGAAACACCTAAGCAGGCATTGATCAGAGAAATACGAGAAGAATTAACTGCTGATATCTCTGTAGGAGATCTGATCAAAACCATAGAATATGATTATCCGGGCTTCCACTTGTCCATGGATTGTTTCTGGGCCGAGGTGGTATCCGGTAAACTCGAACTTAAAGAGGCAGAAGCAGCACGGTGGTTAACAAATGATGAGCTTTTGGATGTGAACTGGCTTCCGGCGGACAAGGAACTTATCGATATAATAAAGCACTGATGCCTGAGGATTATTGTCAGAAACACTGTCAGGCAGATGTGAGTGATGGGAGGAGACCATAATAATGAATATTAAAAACTGATTATCGCCGGGATGACTGCTAAAGTCGGGGCTTCGGGAGACAGTAAGCAGGCAGAGTATACATCCATATCCATGGAAGAAGCAAAGAAAGTATTTGAGACGCCGGGTGATTACATCATCCTTGACGTTCGAAGAGCAGATGAATATGCAAAAGGACATATTCCGGGAGCGATCAACGTGGCAAACGAAGACATCGGAGCAGAGCGGCCAGCAGAGCTTCCCGATCTTAACAGGGTGATCTTTGTATATTGCAGAAGCGGTATGAGAGCCAAGGAAGCATCCGCAAAGCTTGCTGCACTTGGATATACTGACATTTATGAGTTTGGCGGAATCAAGAATTGGGACGGAGAGATAGAAAAGTGATGATTCGCACTGCATATCATCAGACAGAAGGAGGTTTTATACATGGAATTTACAACGGATATTTTTAAACAGTTTGACAAAAAGTGGGCTTTGCTTACGGCAGGAACCGGGGACAGTTTTAACACAATGACCATAAGCTGGGGTGGCCTGGGTACCATCTGGAACAAGCCGGTAGCTACCGTGTATGTAAGGGAATCAAGATATACCCACGATTTCATGGACAGTAATGAATACTTCACCGTCAGCTTTTACCCTGAACAGTACAGGGAAGTACTTGGCGTGCTCGGCTCTAAATCCGGAAGGGACATGGACAAGATGAAAGCCTCCGGTCTTACCGCTAAAGCATCCGGGGAATATGTGACTTTCAAAGAGGCCGAGGTTACTTTGGTATGTAAGAAGCTGTTTAAGCAGAGACTGCTTACTGAGAACATGCCTAAGGAGGTTGCGGATTCGATGTATGCCGATAATGATCTGCATGATATGTATATCGGAGAGGTTGTTAAGATCATAAAATGATCTGCCGGTTCCCTGACTGATTCGCATATATTATATGGGAAGACCGGTTTTGCAGGAGGTTTGGTATGATGGGACGTAAACTTGATGATGACAGCCTTAGTAAAGTGGCAGGCGGCAGTGTTGTGGGCGGCGAATATCGTTTTACGGATTACTGTCCGCATTGTGAGCGTACCACCGAACAGGCGATGTTAACGGAAGAAGGCTGTGAAGTATGGTGCCTGGAATGCGGCAATAAACTTGACGCCGGGCATTTTGGAGGCTGATAAGGGTTTCAGACAGGAGAAATATGAAGAGCTAATTGCAAATGTCAAGCAAAATTTAACTCCCTGGGAGACCAGGTCCTATAAATATGAATACTATCCGGATCTGAATGCAATAGCCAAGGATTATGGGTGCACGTTTTTTGACGCAGAACTAGGATTTATTTTTGACATGGATTTTGACTGGATAAAATGTGGCGATCTCAAGCACCGGAAATCGCGTGAGAGAATTGAGATATCTCCGGAAGCCGCATTTGAGATTGCAAGCCGGGATGATTATTGTTTCAGCTTCTTTGGTGAAAAGTCAATATGATAATAGCAGCCAAATATGCTCGTCCTTTATTTTCGCCCATCCAAATGCCATGTATCATGTGCTTTAAACATTTCCTGTGCTTCCTCAATTGACCTCGGATGAAAGTTTGGCTGTATGTGAAAAGGATATGAATCCTTGTGTTTGTGGCTTATTACAAGACTCCTTGTATTATTCAGATTATCCCGGCACTCAATGTCCCATGTGTGACCAGTGTTACAACTTTTTAAGGTTAGATGATAGCAGGTCTCATTTATTACCTCGAAATACTCTCGATCTACATTTTCAAACTCTTTTGTATCAAACATTTCGCTGCTCTCTTTTATATTTATAGAAGGTGTTACGACTGATTCCAACAAGCTTCCTGCATTCTTCATCAGAAAGGAATGTCTGCCACAATAGACAAATACTTCTCTATATTTGTTATCTCGTAGAGTTCCAGTTCATCATATTGAGAAGATAGTATAAAATAATCCGTTTCAAGTTTTTTAAGATAGTATATCGCATTAATCAGAAAATTACATTTTTTCAGATGATGATTGTGTATACTAGTCTAATAATACGCTCGCCCGAACTCAGAAAAGGTATTCTCGGCCGGCCTCCGCTCCGGGCAAGCTAACCGCTAACTGCGTCTAGGTGTCGTGAAGCGTTCGGCGAAGGCATTGCCTCTCGCTTTCGACACCAAGACTACGTAAGCGGTGGATCTTCCCTCAGCTCCCGGCCTAAGTGCCTCGAATATCCTTTTCGAGCTTCTTGCTCGCTTACTGTAAAGCACATCGACAAACACCAATATCTAATATTCTATATTAAACAGGATTTTAGCCTTAACTCGCCTGGCAGTATCGATGGGCAAATCATCAATTAACGGTATTAGTTCCTCTATGGTTTTGACGCCGGTCTTTTTGACAACTTCATAGTATTCCGGTTTCAGATTCATCCATTCAATGCTTTGGCATCGTACCTCGGGTCTCACAACAAATTCCGGCATTACATCACCTCCTTCTTCTAGCTGTTAAGCTCAACGATCCTTATAAGATACTGTTTCTTCCGCTCGGCGCTTAACACGGCATACTGGTAGCAGAACAGATTTGCCATGATCTCGTCCACGCACTTCTTGCCGCAGCTGTTGATCTTCATAAGTTCCTCGCTTCCGTTAATCCGTTCTACGAGATCGCCTACGGTCTGATATCCGGCTCTTTTCAGACAGTTATTGGATCTGGTGCTAAGCTCAAGCACATCAATATCCGTGTTCCTCATGCTTTCATTGATATATACCGGAAACCGAAATTTCGCATCCGGGTTCTTCAGTTTACCGGCCAGACCCGCATCATCAATGATTGTCTTTACTTTCGTATAACCGCCATTACTCTTATCCATTAAAACCTCCTTTACGGAGACATTTGTTACGAATGTGACCAACTTGGTCAACGATGTATTACCCCTCCGATCCTCCTTCCAGATCATCAGATCCTTTATGTCGTACATATTCGACGCCTCCGTCAACATCTTTGTGTGTGACCAGGACCTGATGCCATATGATCCTATTGTATTGGCCATATTCTGGATTTGCAATAGCACTGGTTACGAAACGTAACCACCGCTATTGACATCCGTATACCGGATTTCTATGATGAACTCAACATATGTTTGTGATCGAATTCTTTCACGCTGTTAGCGTAATCAGTAACGATTTGTTGGTTGCGACAACAAAAGAGCACACAAAACGGGAAACCGCTTATATGGTGGAAAATGTTTAGATAG
>JAILPG010000053.1 GCA_024699595.1 Lachnospiraceae bacterium
CATGATGGTACTTGGAGGGGCTATCACACTTGACAGGATGGTGCTGGTTTTCTGTATGTCTTTTGCCGTAGGGCCTTCCTCCTTAGTGGCACCCGGCTTGCCTATAAGGATGTTTTCATACAGACTTGTATTAAATAAAAACTGTTCCTGAGAAACAAACGCCACCTGATCATTAAGGGCCTCAAGAGACATATCCGTTATGTCCTGTCCCCCTATGGTTATGCTTCCGGAATCAAGATCGTAATAATGAACTAAAAGCTTGGCCAGCGTTGACTTTCCGCTTCCGGATTCTCCCACGAGAGCCGTAGTAGTTCCCTGCTTAAGGGAAAGATTTACACCATGAAGAACCTCTGTATCCTCATAGCCAAAATGAATATCTTTAAATTCGACACTGAGATCATTACCTTTAAAATCCGAAGAGCCTTCCTTAAGAGGCGGATGATCCATCATCTTCTCAAGCTCGGCGATCTTATAATCAAGCTGCGGGAATTTACCTGCAAAATTGAGCGCCTTTAGCACGGAAGGCCCTACGGCAAAAGACATACAGAAAACCAGCACCATCCTTTCAAGTGTGATAGTTCTGCCAAGTACCATCATGGATCCGAAAGGCAGCATAAGAAGTACAAGACAGGGAAGCACGCTTGAATAGATTGCCATCCACGGCCAGCATACCTTATACCAGTCGATCGTAAAGTCCCGATAATTCTTAACCATGTCACCGAAACGCTTATAGGATTCTCCGTCTTTGTTAAAGACCTTTACGACCTCCATGCCGTTTACATACTCGATGATCGTATTGTTCATCTTCGTGGCAGATTCGTAATAAGCATTCATCTTCTCGAGTCCGGATTTCATCATCATGCCCATTGCAAACATTCCGATTACAAGAGGCACCAGTGATAAAAGGCCCAGCCTCCAATCGGATATGAACATAAGAACAATTATTATAACCGGGATCGCGATATTGGCGATTCCTTCGGGAATAGCATGTGCCAGCAGGAGTTCAACCTGGTCTATATCATCCGTAAACACTTTCTTGATACGTCCCGTACCAAGTTCCTGTATGTTTCCGAGAGGCTGCTTTTCAAGTTTGCCTTGCAGAGAGACCCTCAGGTTTTTAAGAGTGTTGTATGCACCGATATGTGAGAAAGTAAGTCCCTGCACATAAGAGACCGAAAAGATGATCTCGCATACTGCGATCAGCGCAACCCTGATCAGAATGAAACGGGCATCAATATGCTCCCCACGGGTAAGTGGAGCTATTATCTGGTACATTAAAAAATAAGGCGTAACATTTGCGATGATACCAATGGACATCATTATCGCAGCTCATATGGTATACTTTTTGTACTCTCCCATGTAAGGAGCTACTCTCTTAAACATTTTTACGTCCTCCGTTTGTGTTATTTGGTTAGCTTTTGCTAACCGATCAGCATTCTTTTAGCCGTCTTTCGACGGCTAAAAAAACTTATTTTATTGACAGGGCTTTTGTCCAGTCAAAAAATCTGCACATCATCCTGCAGTGCTCCTCTATTTTCTTCCAGGACATCTTATGGACAAACGGTTCATATATGGCTGTCCAGAATGATGTACAGAGCACATGCATCTCATTTTTTGAAATATCTGCATCTGCCAGTCCACGATTTTTGGCCTCAAGATAATACTGCATATAAGCATCAGTCATGCGAAGCGCGAAATCGTGTCCGTAATTCTCATATGCTGTTCCGGCTGATTTTTCCAACAGAAGTACAAAATCGCCTCGTATAGACCACAGCATCTTAAACAGGTCGAGCATTAACTTTTCATTCATGGTCCACGTTGCCCTGACTTCTTCATCGGTCATGGTGGAAAAATCCTGTCCGGCACGCACCGTAACAAATCCGTCAAGTATATCGGCTGTATCCTTTACTACTGCGCAGAACAGTTCTTCCTTGCCCTTATACCTTTTATACACTGCCCCTGTTGTTATCCCGGCATTGTCACATATGGTCTTCAGATCCGCTTTTATAAACCCATGTTTCATGAACTCATTGCGTGCACTCTGAAGCAGTCTTGGATCAATACTTTTATCTCGTACAGACATTTCTTCTCCACAAAAAAACATTACCGATAATTAAATTATCGATAATGATTTTATCATTATATTTAAAGATGTCAAGTGGTTTTTGAAAATGAAACATGAAGAAAAGAGACTGGAAACATCTTTATAAATGTTCCTTTGTACTTTAGCATTGCTCATCTCTCCTTTATGCCGGATCCTTTCTGATCTTCCATGTGGCAGCCTTGCTTCTTTCGGCTATAAAACTCTTTCGCCTTCAGTTCTTCCATATAACGGCCTGTCACTTCCTCTTCGAGTTTGGCAACCTCATGAACAAAATCCTCATATTTCGTACCTTGGGAGTGCATTATCAAAAGTTTAAACTCCTCAAGATTGTCATATATGTATTTCATAAGACGGACTGTTTCATCATCATCTTCCCATTCGTAATCGTTTTCAAGCCCGTCTACGATATCAAAATACTCATTTTCCATCTCATAGGTTTGCAGGGACTCTCTGAAAGACTGCTTTCTGTGACTGTCTTCAGAGAATCCCAATGTATCCACATTTCTGCCTGTTATGTGAATTATATCTGTTTTTCGCGTCTTGGCAATTTATACCAACGCTCTACCGAGAGACTTACACTCTTCCAGCGCATCCTCTCCGGGTGCATTATTTGCCATGACGCTGTCTGTAACAAGATTTGCGCCGGCTGACCTGCATCTGTCCTCCCAGTCACGCATCCACTGACCGTCTCCCCAGCCATAGGAGCCAAACAGAGCAATCTTCTTTCCGGAAAGTGCGCTCTCCACATCCGTAAACATAGGATCAAACTCACTTTCCTCAAGGACCTCTGCTCCCATTGCCGGACACCCGAACGCAATCCCATCGTATTCGGCAACCTTGTCTTTACCAAATTCTGACGGACCGAAAACAGATACCTCTGCACCTGCCGCCTTGGCGCCCTCTGCTACGGCATCTGCCATTGCCTGGGTATTACCCGTACCACTCCAAAATACTACTGCAACTTTACTCATTTTACTGCTCCTCCTTTCAGGATATGTTGTTTTTATATTGCAAACCGGACATCGCTGCGTGTATCCACGATCAGCGCTTCCAGTGGTTTGCCGCATTCACTTTCTTTGTTGTATACAGCGCTACATTGCTTATACTTATCGAATGTTCTCTGTGCTTCACATTCGTTGCTATAAACTTTCCAGCATCCAACGCATTTTACCCCTTTACATGGATCTTCCATAAATTTCTTCACATCCGACGGTGGGTATCCAAGAAACAAGCCGATTTCATGCGGAAAGCTCACGTCGTTTTTCAAATGCCTCACAAGTTCAACCAGGCAGCAATCACTGTTACCGCATGGATATCCTTTTTCTCTGAGAATTTCTGCAGCTCCAGGATCGTTCAGATCATGTGACAGTCTATCCGGACGATATAAATAAATCAGTGTACTATCTCCCTTTCTTCTTATTGGCACAAGCCGCAGTCCCTTATCTATCAGGATTTTATTCAATTTTCGGATCTCATCATTTACTCTGATATGATCGTTCCGCACGGAGAAAATGTTACCCGTCTTTATTCCTGCCAATGTCGGAGCACAATACTCTACTAAAGCCTTCTTTATCATGATTAACCTCGGTTAGCAACTGCTAACTCTTCCTTGCTTTTTTACCGCCACTTTGAATGGCGGTATGTATTGTTATTTTCTTTTTTTGTATCCCCTAAAGCACAGCCCGGCGAAAACGGAACATAAAAATGCTCCTACAAGCATCCAGGTATACCTGTTCTAAAGAAATACAGCCAGTCCTAAAAACATAAATGCATTCGCAATATTCCCCTTTGCAGGGATCTTTGTGGGCGCAAGAATAAGGAATGCGGGTATTCCTGTTTCTATATTCATCCCCATAGTATGTTCTTTCCTCCGCAGAACGCTGATCACTTATACGGATTATCCTGCGTAAATACCGGGGGCCAATATGATAAAACTCCAGCATCAAGTTTCAGTTTAAAGTCACAGTAGTCACCATCATCAAAACAGGTATGTTCACGGTAAAGAGGAGCGTTCATTACGCCAAACATGACATAATCCAGATTACAAAGATATGGCATATATTCTTCATAACCATATTTCTTTGCAAAATCAGACAGTGGGCAGACCAGATTGTGATAACTGAAATCGTATCCCTTCTCCGGCGGGATTTGTGTCTCAGTTTCAAAGCTGCCCGGATTCTGAGCGGCATTAGAGGCATTCTTCGCATCTTTCTTCTTGAGTGTTTTATTCAATAATTTCGGACTTCTATACATCTTTCCCATAACTGCCCGGACAATTCCCGGCATTTTGAGGAAGAACCGTTCATATGATAAAACCATCATGTGACCGATTTCATCTATTGAAGCGCCATATGTTTTCAGAACTTCACCCATCGCGACAAAATAATATGCACCCGTAAGGTTTTTCGTTCCGCTGACCTTGCCTCCGCCGATATAAGGAAAACGTTCAAGGAGATTCTTTTCATAGTAATCCCAAATCTCATCAAATATTTCTGCATTACTTCTGCCGCTGATTTTCTCCAGCTCGGTAGATATGTGAATCAGGAATTTACCCATTCCTGCCTTGAATTTTTCTTTGTTTTCTGCATAATAGCTGTGCATTGATTCTCCTCCTCGTTAGTCATTGCTAACCTCGTGTGATAACACTTGTAATAGGTTTTGTCCATTCCTAACCAAACACCAAAATATATCCCGAAGATAATCGTATACCCCGTAGCAATAGCGGGGTATTTCATAGCAAACCCGCTCTATTTCTTTGCAATGCACTGAAACGAAAACGGTGATATCTTTCTGTATTTCACTTTTCGGAATCCCGCATTATGCACAAGCTGAAGAATCCCGTCCCTGTTATACATCTTTACATCTCCCGCTTTCATGCGTGGAAAACAGTAGTTTGCTATAGCTCTGACCGGAGCTATGCAATCCATATCGTTAAGCAGCAGGTAACCACCGTTTTGAAGAATCCTGTACATTTCATCTACAGCTTTTTGAGGATGAGGATAATGATGTATGCTCATGTTGCAGGTTACGACTTTATATTTTTCATCTTCTATAGGCATGTTTTCAGAATCACCGACAAGAGCATTCACGTTTCCGAAAAGTCGTGATTTTGTAACTTCTATCATTTCCTCAGACAAATCCAATGCAGATAGCTTTATATCAGCAAAGTTTCTGTGTACTTCCTCAAGGAATGCCCCCGGACCGCATCCAATATCGATCAAATTATCCGGATTTATTCTCTTTATAACAGCAAGAGCATATTTATAGTCATGTTTCCAATAACCTGCGTGAGCCAGTTTTGAACTCTTATGCGTATTAAAATATTCCCTGGACTTTTCCTTCGCGTCATCGCTTCTTTGTGGTTTATAACTATCAGCTTTC
>JAILPG010000074.1 GCA_024699595.1 Lachnospiraceae bacterium
GGGACAGTTCCAAAGAAGATCAGTTTGATTTCTTTATGAATAAGAATCCCAGGAAATATGAGTGGTACTGTGACCCTCAGGGCACGGTTACTGCAGGTTGGGGAATATGCATGTCGGCATTAGACATGGCCGTGATCGGCGATATGGTGTTAAATGGTGGTCAGTATAACGGCAAAAGGATCATCTCTGAAGAATACATAGAAGATATGGTTGCCCCTCATCTTAAGTTAGGGGAGCGTTTTGGATTTATGAATTACGGTTATCTTTGGTACAAGCCTTATGATGACAGAGAAGTCTATGCAGCGATTGGTGACAGCGGGAATATCATATACGTGAGCCGAGAGAATGGCGTGTCTGTCGGTATGACGGGTACTTTTAAGCCAAGAATCTTTGACAGAGTAGAATTTATAGAGAAGAGGGTATTGCCGGTGATCATTGCATAAAAAGAAAATAGATTGTCACGTAAAAATTGGTATTGACACAGAATAGGTAATGTGTTACATTATTGTAAAATAAATGTAATACGTTACCTATTGTTGCTTTATCGATCGGAGGCGGAGAATGAATTATGATGAAGAAATGAATATGGATAATGTTGAATTCGGTGATATGCCCCCACAGCCATTTTTATTGGGCTTACTCAGCGCATTTGATAACAGATATCAGGCGGCGGCGGATGCGTTTTTTAAGGAGATCACATGGAAACAGTTTTTTGCGATCATATGCATAAATCTTTGCAAGGAATCGCCGACCATCAATGAACTTTCAGAGGTTATGGGAAGTTCTCATCAGAATGTGAAACAGATACTGATTCGCCTGGAGAAAAAGGGCTTTGTTTCAACTGTTGCCGATGATAAGGACAAAAGAAAGCAACGTATCATCGTAACAGATGCGGCCAGAGCTTTTTTGGAACAGAATGATAATAACGGCCGGCAGAGTCAGCATATTATTGGACGCATTTTTGATGGAATCGATGAAAAGAACCTGATGGTTACCATACAGACGATCATGAAAATGGAAAGGAATCTGAGTAAATTATGAAAACACTTATCATTTACACATCACAGACCGGTTTTACAAAAAAATATGCAGGGTGGCTTGCAGACAGAATGAATGGAGAACTGCTCGATCTGAAGGACGCCCAGAAGAAGGATGCTGAGTATTTTAAGGATTATGATGCGATCTGCTATGGCGGATGGGCTATGGCAGGGAATATTGTCAAATCAAAATGGTTCCTTGATATGGCGCCTGCATGGAAAGATAAGAAACTCGCAGTGTTCTGTGTCGGAGGAAGTCCTAACGATAATCCGGATGTAAAAGAATGGCTTCACAGAATACTGACAGATGAGCAGAGGGTATATATAAAGGCCTTTTACTGCCAGGGTGGATTCAACTACGAGAAGATGAATTCTGCATCGAGACTTGCGATGAAGATGTTCGTGGGTGCGCTTAAGAAAAAGAAAGATGCTACTGAGGCGGAAAAGACGATGGCGAGGATGATCGCTTCTTCCTATGACATATCCGATATTAAATTCATTGAGCCGATAGCAGATTATCTGGAGGGCAGGGAATAGAACATGAAGCGAGCAGTAAAGATATTGTTAGGGATTATTGCGGGTTTTGTGCTGTTCATAGCAATTGCCTGTATAGTTGTCAAGATAAGGATGAGCAGTCAGGTTAAAGATTTTGATACTACACCGGTTGAAGTGGGGCATGTGGCAGATGGTGCGTATGAAGGTCACAGCGAAACAGATCTGGTTAAGGTTGATGTAAGAGTAACGGTATCAGACGGTGAGATCACAGATATAGAAATACTAAGGCATGAATGTGGCAAAGGAAGACCTGCGGAAAACATGATCCCGTCCATGATCTTGCAAAATGATGTGGAAGTGGATGCTGTTTCAGGGGCGACTTTTTCCAGTGCCGTAATAAAGGATGCAGTCAGAAATGCTTTAAGAAAGGGTTTCTAACAAGTAGAAGATTTTTGGCATTTAGCGATTGACAAGTGACCGCTCGGTAACTATAATGAGGTTACCGAGCGGTCACTTTTGCTATGGGCGAATTAATGAAGATAGTTGGAATCAGGCATGGAGATTAAAAAGAAGAGAAAGAAAAAAATGATAGTACTATGTATATTGGTAATTGTTGTCGTGGCGCTGGCTATAGATTTTATGGCGGTCAGGAAAACGGCTGCAGACAGATTTGCGGTCTATGAGGCGGAAGCTAAAAGCACAGGCAGTTCTTATGGAAAGATCAGCTATATCGACGAGGGTGAAGGAGAGCCTTTTCTGATCTGCCATGGAATTACCGGAGGGTATGACCAGGGCTTTGATGTACTTAGTGGACGTACAGATGATTATAGGATCATTGCGCCATCGAGATTCGGTTATCCCGGTACGGATATGCCTAAGGACGCCACGGTAGATATGCAGGTGGAAGCATTTGTTGAATTATTGAATGCACTTGGCATAGAGAAAACATTTATCGCAGCCACCAGCGCAGGAGGTACGGTTGCGCAGAGATTTGCACTGATGTATCCTGAAAGATGCAAAGGGTTGGTACTGTACTGCTCAGGATATCCGGATTCAGAGAAACCAACTAAGCCGGCCGAGGGAATGGCAGGACCTCCGGAAGCAATCTGTAACGACTTTGCCATGTGGTTGATCAGCCCACTGTTTAAGCCGATCATGGGAATGGAAAGCAGTGTGATAAAACAGATCATGCCTATGGGGGAACGTAAGGAAGGTATAGTATTTGACGGTGATGTGGTGAATAAGGATCACACCAATAACTATGAGAATTACGATCTGAGAAATATTAAAGTACCTGTACTCATTATCCATTCCGAGGATGATAAATTAGCCAATCCGGAGAAAGCGATGTATTGGAGTAAAGAGATTCCCGATTGTACCTCTGTTTTCTTTTCGGGCGGAGGCCATTTGATGACGGGTAACAGCGAAGAGATAGATAAAGCACTGGATGAGTTTGTGGAGAAGAATAAATGAACACAAAAGAACTGATTCGTAAAGAGGCACT
>JAILPG010000082.1 GCA_024699595.1 Lachnospiraceae bacterium
TTTTTACCGTGACATTTACGTTTGCACATCCTGCCAACGCCAGAGCAGTTATAAATGCTGTTATTACTGTTATCCTTCTCATTTCCACCCCTTCCATGCATCCGGCTGATAACCGAGAGTTGCGGCCTTGCCGTTTCTTACGACCGGGGTTTTGATGACCTGCTGGTTTTCAAGTATCTTCTCAAGCCGGTCGTCACCTGACATGTGCTGTAGAAGGGCAAGCATATCCTTATCTTTGCAGTCAGCGTTTATCATCTTGTCGATTCCTCCGACCGCCTGGGCAACAGAGTTGAATTCTCCCTTGCTCATACCTTTTTCTTTCATGTCTATGAACTGTATCTTTATGCCGCGTTCCTTGAAGAAACGCTCAGCCTTTTTTGTATCGTTACACTTTTTAGTTCCGAATATCTGTATCATATTTACTTAGTCCTCTGATTCAAACAGAAACAGATATCCTCTGCAATTTATCTCCGCAGTCTCATCTGCTATCTCGTTACTTATCCCGAGGGACGTTTTTCTCTCGAGAGTAATATGCTCCCCGCTGTATTTAAAACCTTTAAGGGATACGTTTGTCATAATGTCTCCGTATGGTATTAAAGATACATAGCGAAAATCGCTTCTTTTCAGCTCTGCGTGCCCTTCTATAAGCCTTATCCGGTTGTTCTTATCGTAGATATATGCATCTCTTCCACTGTCGCGGAGGAGTTTCAGAAGATTGATCGCAGACAATGTCTGATCCAGCCTTGTGCCGGTAGCCCCGAGAATATGTACAGTCCCGGCTGTTATCCTTATCGCACGCTTTATGGCATGTTCAAGGTCGGTCTCGTCCTTATCGGCGGACAGCTTTTCGACCTCTCCGGATACTTTGTATATCTTCTCTAGCTCCACTTCCGTCACAGAGTCAAAATCACCTACCGAGATGTCAATGTTATAGCCGCCCTCAGCAAGATAAAGCGCTCCTCTGTCAGCTCCGATAAGGAAGGCATCCCTTAATATATCCTTATATTTCGTAAGATCGCAGGATCCGCCTGCAACGATCACCGTGTGCATGTGGTACCTCTTTTATTCAGCCCGGGATACACCTTCAAGTTCATCTATATAGTCCAGTATCTCCTCGTATTTCATCGATCCGCACAGATCCAGGAATTCTCTCTCGGGAATATGCTTTTTGTACTCCTCCTCAGATACCTGCTCATTACCGTAATGATATGTGGGGTCATCAAGATACACGGGATCATTTAACTCCGCATCATCCGGATTTCCATTCCCATTCACATCCTCAAAATACCATAAACTCATTTCCTTATCATTCACATCATCCATATTGCCGGTAGCCGGGTTATAGCGCATATAATAGTCATACACGATAAGCCCCGCATAATCACTGTTCATGTTATATATCATCTGTTCCCCCGGACAGTATGAATAACCGGGATTGCCGCCTGCACCGTATGGCCAGAAATCCAGGATGGGAGTGATTTTACCGTCCTTATATGTATAAAGATCCACATAGTATCCGTCAAGCCCTGCAACAAGTTCCGGGATATCGTCATCATCAAAGAATATTAGACCGAAGGACAAAGTTGAGTAATCATTCTGCTCTGTTTTGTGTTCGTTGTAATATTCGTTTATCTTTTCCTTATATGCCTCCAGACAATCGGGATCTATGGCGGCCACGTCTTCTCCTGCTTCCGCTGTAAGTTCCTCTTTTATCTGTTCATATTCTTTATAGGGCTGTGTTCCGACAGTCTTTACTTCAAAAGTTCCATCACCTATAGCAAACTCCGTTTCATTAAGGCCGTCACAGTCAATAGCCGTGAGCGGATTAAGAGGATCCAGGAGTTCTTTTAGGCTTTTGTAATACTCGTCCTCAGATACATCAGCATTATCAGTTTTGTATGAGGTGGCATCCTTATCGGGATCATAAATAGTTTCGTATATCTGCTTCTCTTTCAGTTCGTGATCCTCGAGCGAATAGAACTCAAACCTCTCATTTCCGGAATAAGTCACCGTGTAAAGTATCTCGTTTTCCTTACCGGAATAATACAGGTGTATGCCGTCCACACCGCTTATCATGCTCTTTAACAGGACTGCCTTGTCATCTTTTATCGTATAGAGAAAAACATTGTCATGGTAATATGTTTCATCCGAACTGACTGCAGCAAGTTCGCAAATGCCGTCACCGTTGACATCCACCAGTTCAAATCTGTCAGCCAGATTGCTTATATGCAATTCTTCGATCTTTCTCAGATAAAGCTTTGCATGATCGGGATCAGTGGCCGGCTCTTCTTCTTTTGACAGGTCCTCACTGTTATCCGAAACCGGCTCTTCTGCAGGTGAAGTTGCTTCATCCGTCTTTTTTGATACAGCCTCTACGGGTTCCGACACAGGTTCCGATACGGGTTCCGCGATCTGGGCATTTCCGCAGCCCGTAATGAAGAATGCGGTCAGAACCGGGATCATCATTTTACAAAGTTTCATAGCTGGTCTCCTTTTTTAAGATCTTATTCCTTACCAACACATTTTATTATAATACATCTCGTTTCTTTGAGTCTTTTGAAAAATTAAACGCAAATAACACCATCTACCCCCTTAATGAGACAAAAAAAGACCGCCTTCTACAGATCATAGAAGGCGGCCGGGTAATCCCCGGTTCCCGTAAAACTACCGGTTACTGTTCAATTTCGTCCGTGGACCCGTCTTTTTTGACTATCTCGACCTTACATCCGAAACCAAGCGTTGCGATCGTTGCGGCTATAAATGCCCACGGTGCTGCGGCAAGACCTACTATGCCGCCTATGATACCGATACTGACCGGAAGCGAGAGAACGATCTCCCCATCCCTGCTGATCTGTACCTTATCAACATTTCCTTCCTTAACCTTGGCTTTGATCTTCTCGACCATCTCTTTTACCTTGTCATCTGCCGGTTCCTCAGGTGCGATAAGCTTTACTGCCCCGTCTATATCCCCGTCGGCCCTGACAAGCGCTTCCTTTGCTTCCGGAAAGTCTGCTCCCGTGAGTTCCATTACCTTTTCTACTGCTTCAAGTGTAATCTGCATGATTTGATCCTCCTTTTTTACTCATATACTCCAAACAACCGGACAGGTTATACCGCGCGATGCGCGAATCCTATGATGCCTGCGATCAGGATGATCGGAAGTGCCATAGCAGCAAGTCCTGCAAAAATCATCATAGGTACTATCATGGGGAAGAAAACAAGGAACAGTGCTATCTTAAAAATACCCCAGCCAACCCTGAACGCTATGCCAAAGAGCTTGAAAAACACCACCAGGAACAATATGAAACAAATCGCTGAAAACATCAGATCCACCTCCTTTATCTTTCTGAAGCTTTATAGCGCTTTTGCCTGCCCTATGAGCATATTGTAAGGCAGTGGCATCGGAGAATGAATATCTTTTGTGGCATAATAGACGATGCTATTTTTCCTTTAAGGCAAAAAAACAGGAGCCGGTGTCCCGGTTCCTGTTAAGGAAGGTTGTTTGGAAAAGATCCGCCTTAGTCAAAAATGCTTTCCATTTCGAAGCCGAGCACTTTTCCGGTATTGGCATCGATATCATACTCATACTCTGTGGTGCCTACGAGGAATTCAACCTCATACTTCTTTACACCGTCATCATAGTCAAGTTTATTCTTCTTAAGCGTTGCCGCGTTCCTGTTTGTCTTTGCATGCTTAAGGGCTGCTTCGTAAGCCTGTTCGCTGGTGATCCCTCCTGTTACCTTTGAAAGCTCGTTAAGTTCCATTTTGTTCTTCATCATAATTTATTCCTCCGCTTCTTTTTGTGCTGACCTGTTAAGGTTTTGTTGTTGTGTTGTTCTTGATGATGTAATAATATCAGAACCATAATCACAGAACAGTCACACAGCAAAAAAGCGCGAAAATACGCGAAAATCTTAAATCCACATATGCATTCCCGGTCCGTCATTCCGGAAGCTCCACCTCTTCGCCCGTATACAAATATCTCAGGTGAAAACCTGCAGCCGGATCTTTAAGATCCGAGTATGCGATGCTTAC
>JAILPG010000089.1 GCA_024699595.1 Lachnospiraceae bacterium
AAACACTTCAGATATTATAAACGTTTTTTTGATATCTATCAATCCTTTTCTTTTTTCGCTTTCCTCTTTTCCATGCGCTGAAGTCTCAGTTTTTCCTGCTTTTCAGCTATTTCAAGAACAGTCTCCTTTGGTACGAGCTTAAGGGTCTTTACCACATAGATACTTCCCGAATCGGTTTTTTTCATCCTGGCCTTGCCCTTTAAGTAACCGTGCTTCTTGCAGTAGGCTATGCAGTAGTAGTGCTTTCCGTTTACCGAAAACCATTTGATCTGCTGCCTTGCGTTCCTGCCGCAGAGATAGCATCTTGTGGAACGGACTTCCTTATCCTCGATAGCCTCGTTCTTATCGGCAAATTCCCTTGAGATATATTTTGAATAGGTCTTAAAGTTTACATTCACCTCGTCCTTTTTAGACTGGGGCGCGGTAAAGATGTCATAGGATACATACTTTTTGGTCTTTGGTTTGAAGGAATTAATCTTCTTAAATACCTTTGCCGTATAATATGCATCGTCGTAAGCCCGGTGGAAAGGGATGTCCTTATCGATATCAAGGTAATCTACCGCAAATTCCAGAGCTCTTCTTATCTTCCCGTCCTCATAGGCGATCGAGAAGAATTTCTGGATATCGTAATACATGAGCGGACCCTGCGAGAGCATGTCCATTCCGTGATACATCATGTTTCTCTGAAGCTCGGTAATGTCAGAGGTGCCCCATATGCACAGAACGTAATCCCTGCCGCACCAGTCGAGGAATTCCTGCATAGCTTCGGGAAAAGGCTTTCCGTTATCAAGGTCTTCCTGTGACAGATGCACGATCCTGTTGGTGATGTAGTGGATGTAGCGGTAGATCTGGGGCTTGATGATCACTTCGAACTTATCGACCACCTTAAACCAGCGGTTTAGTTTTACGGCACCGATCTCTATTATCTCAAAGGGCAGACCGTAGTCCTTTATATGTCTGTCTGATGACTGGTTCCATTCAAGGTCAAATACTATATAATTCATGCGGATTTCCTGATCTTAGCTCTCTTTTTTCCTGCCATAAACGGAAAGAAACGGTCGATCAAAACGATCATGAGAGTAGTATATATAAGCATTACAGCTATAACTATCAAATAGCAGACGTAACCCCTGGCTCTTGTGATGAACTGGTTAACGTACATTGCAGCATTTAAGGCAACGGAAAGCATGGCACTGTTGTTATGTACGGCCATGAATATGAGGGAGTTCACGCCGTAATAAATGAGAATGTCATATTTTACCTTTCCGTAAGACAGAGCCTTTGACATTAACAGAAGCCATAAAGATCCCGATATCGCACAGATATAATAGATAAAGATATTATGCTGCACCAGTGACCTGAAATCTCCGATATTATCGTAGTGAAGATATTTCATGCTTATGATGATGCATACTATATCGATCACAAGGCAGATCTGTGACAGTGTCAGGCATACGGCGATATCCTTTTTTCTGTTTCCGCTGTCAGATATCCTGTTAAAGAGTTCATAGCCGTAATAACCGATGGCTATGAAGGATGAGGCAAACACCGGTCTAAACAGTGTAAGTAAAAGCTCATGCACTCTTTCAAGGAAGGGAGTATCAAAGGAGAACCCCTGCATGACCACATTCAGGATATAAGCGATCATGGTTATCACTATCTGAATAATAACGGCCGTTCTTGTTTTTGCCTTTTTTAGGATAAACAGAAACAGGATCTCGCCAAGAAACATCGCAGGCAGAAACCACAGTACATTCATCCCGTGCAGTGAAAGCACATGCCAGATGCTTATATAGAGGGTCTTTGGAAGGATCGTCTTTGATATGAACAGTGCGTACATCACTATAACCAGATATACGGCACTGAAGAGATAATAAGGGATCATTATTCCCTTAAATCTTTTTGTGATCAGAGTCTTTAAATCCTTGTCCCTGTCATTTCTGTGCTTTATGAGCATTCCGCTTACAATGAAAAAGAACGGCATGTGAAACGAGAAGATCCAGATGCAGAAATACACTATATAAGGAGAGTATTCGAGGATCCTTCCCTGTAAATGCCCGATGAGCACCAGCACCATTGCTGCTCCCTTGGCAATATCAAAATAAGGCAGACGCTTCTTTTCCATGTTCCTGCTGATTCCTGTTTTTTTCCTAACTGACAAAGTATAGCATAAATAAGGATATTGTGAATAGAATATTTGTGTTTTTTGCTGCAGCGCAGACCATGACATTTTAGATCCCTTGATGGTATTATAAAACTTAAGCGGGAAAACCCCATCAGACATAGTCGGTTGTGAGTAGTTCATAATGATGATGACATGAAAAATATATCTATTTCGAAAAATTTCCGGAAAAAAGCATATTTGTCCGTAAGCTTTATATTGCTGCTCTGCCTTTTTGGGTGCGGGAGTGATAAAGAAGAACAGCCCCCGAGGGATGCAGTGGTCTCTGAGCTTAACGGAGAAGCATCCGTATCCCAGAATGATGAGCACTGGGATGCTTATGAGGGTCTTGCGATAATGTCGGGAGATGAGATAGAGGTCTTTTCTGACAGCGATATCACTCTTTTGCTTGATGAGGACAGACATTTCTTTGCTGATGAGGGTTCGGTATTCTCAGTCGTATTTACGGGAAAGCCCGGAAAAGGCAGCATGAAGATCTTATTAAAAGAGGGTGTATCCATTACCGGGATTGACTCAAAGCCAAAGAGCAAGGATGCCTTTATCCTTGAAACACCAAATGTTACGGTAACGGCACAGGAAAAGGGTACGGTCTTCTATTCGGATATCAGATATACGGACAATGAACAGGCAACCTTTATAAATGTGGTTGAGGGAAGCGCGGAGATACTTACGGTCCTTGGGGGATCCTTAAGGAGCCAGATCTTATCCGCAGGCGAGAGCCAGACCTATGTAGG
>JAILPG010000205.1 GCA_024699595.1 Lachnospiraceae bacterium
TCCCGTATACCGCACCCCATACGTTTGAGCAGTTCTTTTGCCGCTTTATAAGATTCGGGATGGACACCCGTTGCATCAAGAGGCTCATCCCCGCCTGTTATCCTGCAGAAGCCCGCACATTGCTCATATGCTTTGGGACCGAGTTTAGCCACATTCATAAGTTCTTTTCTGTTAACAAAACGGCCGTGTTCCTCTCTGTACGAAACAATGTTCTTTGCCACGGCAGCGGTGATGCCGGAAATATGCGACAAAAGAGACGCAGATGCCGTATTAAGGTCAACGCCTACCTTGTTTACCGCATCTTCAACCACACCATCCAGCGCGTCTCCCAGTTTCTTTTGGTTCATGTCGTGCTGGTATTGTCCGACTCCGATGGATTTTGGATCGATCTTTACAAGTTCAGCCAAAGGATCCTGGATACGTCTGGCAATTGAGACGGCACTCCTTTGACCGACATCAAAGTTCGGGAATTCCTCGCTTGCCAGTTTGCTTGCGGAGTAGACACTGGCACCGGCCTCATTTGTGATCACATACTGCACATGTGCATCCGGGATCTCCTTAAGTATCCTGACTATGATCTGCTCCGATTCTCTGGATGCAGTTCCATTTCCGACAGAAATAACGGATATGCCATGCTTTGAGATCAGTTCTTTGATGATCTTTGCTGTTTCTTCCACCTTGTTATGCGGAGCTGTGGGATATACCACCACTGTATCAAGAACCTTGCCTGTCTCATCTACGACTGCAGTCTTGCAACCGGTTCTGAATGCCGGATCCCATCCCAAAACCGTACATCCCACAATAGGCGGCTGCATCAGGAGCTGGTACAGGTTCTGTTCAAATACCTTTATGGCGCTTTCTTCAGCTTTTTCCTTAAGTTCCGTTCTTATCTCACGCTCAATGGAAGGCTGTATGAGACGGCTGTATGCATCCTCGCAGGCCGCAATGATCACAGGGGTGGTGTATTTATTCTCCGCGGTTATGTATCTTTTTTTCAGATATGAAATGATATGTTCGCTCTCAACTTCTACCGATACCGAAAGAATCCCTTCCGACTCTCCCCTGTTGATAGCAAGGATTCTGTGTCCGGCTATACGTTTTACGGGTTCCGCAAAGTCATAATACATCGTATATACGCTGTCAGTTTCGGGGGCTTTGGCTTTGGAGGATATTAATCCTTCTTTTCTTGTGATATCCCTGATCCGTTCCCTGACAGCTGCATCGTCAGAGATACGCTCTGCGATTATGTCCGATGCTCCTGCTATGGCTGCCTGTACATCAGGCACGTCTTTTTCGGAAGAGGCACCGGTGACATACTTTTGAGCCTCTTCTTCCAACGGGGCATGAGTATTCTGCGCCATGATAAAGTCACAAAAAGGCTCAAGTCCTCTTTTCCTGGCCATATCGGCCCGTGTCTTTTTCTTTTGCTTATACGGTCTGTACAGATCCTCGACCGTGACGAGCTTTTCGGCTTTAAGAATGCTCTTTTTAAGATCATCTGTAAGTTTGCCCTGTTCTTCTATAAGAGCTATGACCTCTTCTTTTCTGGCTTCAAGGTTACGCAGATACTCAAGGCGCTCACTTAACATGCGAAGCGCGGAATCATCCAGACTTCCCGTCATTTCTTTCCTGTATCGCGAAATAAAAGGTATCGTATTGCCGTCGTCAATAAGTTTGACTGCCGCTTCTACCTGCCATTTTAAGCATCCGACCTCTTCAGAGATCACCTTATAGATATCCATGTTCATTTATTCCTTTTTTGATGATATTTCCCCGGTTTAATGGAAGGATATAACCTTATCGTAGTCATAACCACGGTCGGGAGTGTAATCTCTTTTTACAAGTGTAAAATAGACTACGCCGTTCTTTCTGACAGGAACAGAAACGGATGCTGCATTGTCTGACGGCTTTATAACTTCGCTTAATGTCTGCGGTTTGGCTGCACTTTTAATAAGCTCAGTCTCACTCTGAGTCGGATATGCGGGCTCTCCCATATCATGCCACAGTTTCAGAGGATTACAGGTTATCTCATCGACGGTTTTGGTGATCAGCGTGTATTCACTCTCCTTAAGCCCCGGAAGAATATACCCGGCTGTCCTGTCGTCTTCATCTGTATTCCAGAGAATTCCGGCGTAGCCGTCAGTTCCTTTGACCACAACGGAGTTATCGTCTCTGTATACGCAATCGCCGCCAAACAATTTGAGCTGTTTGTAGAAATAGAAAGTCCAGAATGTGGGCTTGGGGATACACCCTGCAGCCACCAATCCGAACCCGCCGTGGAACAGCGAATCCGGAACACCCTGCTCTTCAAATACATCTCCGAAAGTCCAGTATGAATATGCCTCATTAACGTCTCCGAGCCTTGAAAGCTGCCCGGCAAGATAAGCCGCATTGATGTTCGTATCATGAATGACACCCTTTGGAGAGTAGGAAGTACTGAACTCCGTAAGGTGGATCGGCAGATCCTTGAACTCATCAAAAGAGTCCACGATATCCCTGGTAGACTGAAGATTCTCAAAACGCATATTCGGATCTTCCAGTTTGTGATAATCACAATGTCCTATGCGATCGGGGAAATCCACTGTGTAATGATGTCTTGTGATCCGGTCGGGACTTATTCCTTCCCTGCGGCAGAACTTCAGGAAAGCTTCAATCCATTCCGCATCCTTTACGCCGCATATGGCCGGTCCTCCGACCTTGAAACGGCTGTCACAGTTCTTTATTGCACTAAAAGTTTCTTTGAACAGTTTGAAGTACTCTTCCATGTCGGCTTTGTACCAAAAGCCGGGGAGATTTGGCTCATTCCATACTTCGATCGGCCATGTCACGACTTCATCACCGTACCGGTTCTTAAGGTGTATAAGGAGTGCCACTACCATATCTGTCCACTTCTTATAATCCTTTGGAGGTGTGGTGTTTCCTTTCCAGTAAAAGATCGTCTGTGTTCCGCTCGCCAGCTGACCGGGCATAAAGCCCAGTTCCAGATACGGTCTTATTCCGAGTTTTAGATAACTGTCAAATATCCTGTCCACGTAGGTGTAATTGTACTCGACCTTTGTCTCGCCGTTTTCCTCGTATTCGTGGTAGATTGATACGTCATCCGAGAAAAGGCCGTGTCCGCGGATATATAAAAAGCCGATCATCTTCTGAACATATTCCAGTTCTTTTTGATATTCCTCCGTAAGAGCAAGGCCGAGGCGTCCTGTGCCCACGCAGTAGTCAACGTTGTTATTGAACCGTACCCGGTTGTTTAAATCGATCTTTATCATCTTTTTTATCCTTTCCTGTATCTGAATATAAGATGGAATTTATTATCTTTATACCATGTGTGTCAGATATTTTCCAATATATCCAAAAGAGCATTGTGTGAAACTGCAAAAGCCTCCGGACCATCAAGTTCCTGACCGCCTTCCGACAATACTGCCTGTCTGCCGCGCTCCAGATTTTCAAAGCCCTTAAACCCGAACAGATGAGGCTCCAGCGAAAGAAATCCGTCAAATCCGTTCCCAAACAGCTGCCTGAGGATTTCTTCCACATGACCGTCACCATATCCTGACGGTACGACCGTTCCGTTTTCAATACGCGCATCTTTCACATGAATGTATGCAATACTGTCTTTCAAAAGATCATATGCTTCGAGCGTATCCTGCTTTACCTGAACAAAATTTGCAAAGTCAAAGATCGCCTTAAAATGATCTCCGTAAAAATCATCCATCAGTTCACGGCATTCGGCTGCCTTTTCGCCGTAGATCCCCTTTTCATTCTCATGCAGGATAACAGCATCGTTTTGTACGGCGTAGTCCGTAAACTTACCCATCCGCTCCCATACGGCACCCTTCCATTTACTATTCTGACCTTCCGGGATATAAAAACTGAACATCCTGAGATTCTTAGTATCCATCTTATGTGCTATGTCCACCGCACGTTTGAAATCTTCAAAGTGTTTTTCAAACGGCTCATCAATACCGATCTTGCCAAGAGGTGTACCAAGAGCCGACAGGGATATTCCTGCATCATCCAGTTTCTTTTTGATCTCAGCGACTTTTTGATCTGAATGGAAGATCAGATTATCTCCGTCCACACCACGCATCTCAATATAACGGATACCGAGTTTTTTCAGATTACTTATCTGAACATCCAGTTCCGGTGCGATCTCATCGGCAAATCCGGTGATCTTATCATATTTCATCTTTATTTCCTCCTGTGCAATTCTTTTTTTGATTCTTTATTCTGTTCTTAATATGTGCCTTTCGTATCAAATACGATCCCCTTATCCGCTTTGGGTTTAGATCTGTTTCGCCGCTTGTTAAGTTCTGACAAAAACAATTCTTCGTCTATAGGCAGCTCCACGGTCCGGTCAAGCCACGAAGACAGGTACATCGCATTTGACAGCATCAGCGCATTTATGCCTTCTTCTCCGTCTGCCACCAGAGGCGTACCATCAAGAATCCTGCCCGCAAATGCTTTGAGCACACCCGCATGCTGCTCATTAAGGCCGTCTGTTTCCACTTCTATTGTCTCCATTGGAGGCTTTGCAAATCCGTTTTTTTCTGTTCTGCAAAATTCCCGTTCGTTTACTTTTAACCTGTCAAAGACCAGGCGGTCATGTTCACATATTATCCTGCCCATTTCAAAAGTCAGTTCCAGCCTGTTCGTTCCCGGCGCATCTCCTGTGGTGGTCACAAACACTCCCGTCGCACCGTTTTCAAACTCCATATATGCCGTCACATCGTCCTCTACCTCTATGTCATGCCATTTGGCTTCATGACAGAAAGCCCTGACCCTGACCGGCAGTCCGCAGAGCCACTGTAAAAGATCCAGCTGATGCGGGCATTGGTTCAAAAGAACACCTCCGCCCTCACCGTCCCATGTGGCTTTCCATCCGGCAGCATCATAATAACTCTGCGTCCGGTACCAGTCTGTGATGATCCAGTTTACGCGTTTAAGGGCTCCCAGTTCCCCACTGTTGATCATCTCATGCAACTTACGGTATACGCAGTTGGTCCGTTGGTTAAACATGATCGCAAATACCTTGTCGCTCTTTTTTGCGGCCTCATTCATCTCACGGACTCTGGCAGTATATACACCCGCCGGTTTTTCACTTATTGCATGTAATCCATGTTCAAGGGCGTAGATCACATAATCCGGATGTGTATAATGCGGAGTCGCAATAAACACGGCATCGCAGGTTCCCGAATCTATCAGTTCCTTTCCGTCACTAAATCGTTTGACATCCGGGGGGAGATTGTCTTTTGCCCACTCAAGCCTGCTTTCTCTGTTATCTGCTACTGCACACAACCGCATCCTGGGAACCTGTCCGGCAACGATCATCCCCGCGTGATTTGCGCCCATTCCGCCAAGTCCTATGATACCTATTCTTACTTCATTAGGATTATTGTCCATTTGTTACCCCCTTTGTATTCCTGAATGATTCCTGTTGAGTTTTATTGTAATTGAACGGAATCTATAATAATATGTATATAAAATACCTGCTTTATATATTATTCCGACCTATGCCCGATTCCTTAAAAAAAGAAATTTCACAAGTTCCGCTTTATTATATCGGTTCACCGTTTGATATCGCCTACCGGAATTCTGTTGCAGAATCTCCTGTGGGACCTCATTCCCATAATGCGACAGAATTTTACTATACACTGACGGATCTGCCCGACGTACTGCTCAATGATACCGTACAGGCTGTTCCCGCCGGATCGCTTCTGATCATCCCATCATATTGTGTTCATCAGTTGTTCCATGAAGCGGATGTCAAATATGAACGATACATTCTGACCGTACATGACAGATGGCTTGGTTCCGTCCTGA
>JAILPG010000206.1 GCA_024699595.1 Lachnospiraceae bacterium
GGCATACGGCAGATGGGCCAGTACGAAGATCAAAAACAGGAAAATGGCGCTTTTAGCAACTACCTTCCTAGGTATGCTGATCTTTGTGGACGACTATTTTAACTGTCTGACGGTGGGCAGCGTAATGCGCCCTGTTACCGATAAATACAAGGTTTCCAGAGCCAAGCTGGCATATATTATCGATGCGACGGCAGCTCCCGTATGTATCATAGCCCCCATTTCAAGCTGGGCGGCAGCGGTTAATTCCTATGTACCTGAGGACGCGGGGATAAGCGGACTGCAGCTCTTTATCGGCACCATTCCGTTCAACTTTTATGCGCTCCTTACGCTCTTTATGGTTATTTATTCCAGCGCAAGGGGAATAGATTTCGGACTTATGAAGATCCACGAGAAAAACGCAAGGGACAACGGAGATCTTTTCACCGACCACCAGGATGATTTTCAGGCTTCGGAGGAAATAAGGGAAAACCCCAACGGAAAGGTTTTCGACCTTGTAATACCTACGCTGATGCTTATCGTTTCCGCAGTCGGCGCAATGATGTACACCGGCTTTTCAAGCGGTGCGGCTAATGTCCAGCAGGCCTTTGCGGACTGTGATGCAGAGATATCGCTTATCTTTGCAACCTTCATTACCATACTGTTCCTTTTCGTTTTCTACATCCCGAGGAAGGTTGTGAACTTTAATGATTTTATGAGCAGCTTTGTGGAGGGCTTTAAGCTCATGATCCCTGCCATCGCGATCCTTACCTTTGCATGGACCTTAAAGGGTGTGACCCAGGCTCTTGGCATAAGTGAGTTTGTTGATGCCACGGTGGGTTCCGCAAGCTTCGGGCTTAATTTCGTGCCGGCCATCATGTTTATCATTGCGCTGTTTATCGCTTTCTCAACCGGTACCTCATGGGGGACCTTTGCAATACTGGTGCCCATAGTTACGGCTATCTTCGGGGCTGATGCGCTGCAGATGATGATCATCTCGGTTTCAGCGGTGCTTGCCGGCTCGGTATGCGGTGACCATATTTCACCTATTTCGGATACAACCATCATGTCCAGCGCCGGAGCCCAGTGCTACCACATGAATCATGTTTCCACACAGATGCAGTATGCTGCGGTACCTTTTGTATGCTGTATTGTGGGTTATATCATTTCGGGACTTACACAAAACTGGGTAATTTCCCTTGCGGTGGGTGCTGTCATTATGGTCGTGCTTCTGGAGATACTGCGCGGCAAAAATGCGGAAAAGTAACACAGGAAAGTCTTTTGACTGGAGTTAAATATTGGGAATCAAGGAACTGAAAAAAGATGATAATCTTCATAACACCGGCGACAGAGTTCAGGAGGTGGAGATCGTATTAAAAGGCAGCATCCGTGTCAGCAATGCGGATGGAGCCATGATACTGAAGACGGGATCGGTCATCGGGGCATCGGAAGTGCCCGGGGAGACCTATTCCTTTGAGTATTCCGCTGACAGTGATGCCACTGTCTATGCGTACGATTTTTCGAATACGGATGATGTGATAAAGGTGATCCGGCTCAATCAGAAGATAGCGCCGGTTCTTGCTTCGTCCAGTGTGCGTTCCGCGGTTGACTGCTATTCCTGGTATGAAAAGATCAGATCCGAATGCGATAACCTGTATAACGGGGCGAAAAGGGATCTTGAGGACTACAAGAGCCTTATGATGGAGCTTTCCAGGGAACCGGAGGAATATCCGGAGATAGAGAACCTTATGGAGCCCAGTGAAGCGGAAGGTCTGGAGGAATGGCGTCTTGACTATCTTAATTCCCTTATCGAAAATGACGCCACGGTGAGAAAGGCTTTTTACGGCCTCAATATAAGTATCTGCACCGGGATCATTCTTAACAGCAATGAGTTCATGAAGACTATCTACTCCGAGATAGTACGTATCAGCCATTATAAGGAATACCTTAACGAGGTAACGACTTCCTTTAAGAATGACTACAAATATGCCCAGGCCCAGGTTCAGAGCGAAGAGGATGACGAAGGAGGAGAAAGGGAGATAAAAGATGCCCTTCCCATCATTTTGAGCTATTCCGAGGCACCTCCGTCCACGGTACAGGCATTTGAAAAGCTGCTTGCCGATTATGCCGCGGCGCCGGATAAGACTGACACAGATGATGAAATGAGAAAGCTCCGTAAGGAGATAGCCAGGATATTCTATGATGTCTATTATGCCATCTTCATGAAGACCCTGACCGATAAGACACCGCCTCTTGAAGTAAAGATGTTCCTGCTTTTCGGCTTTATGGACGAAAAGCTTGCCGGTGAGGATAATACCGCCATTCTCGCGAATTTTGCGAGACAGTGGAAGAGTGATCCCTCGGGACGTATCGTGACCATAAGGGACTGGCTCAGGCTCGTATATGAGATGAAGGTAAATCCTTCTAAAAACGAATTTGACAGTGATTATATCGAGTACCTGAGGGAGCAGGTGACCGGAGGCTATATCAGTAAGGAGGATGAGGCGGCCTATAAGAA
>JAILPG010000210.1 GCA_024699595.1 Lachnospiraceae bacterium
TTTTTAATCCCACCAGTAGCTTCCGTAGTAAGCCGTGACATTGTTGCCTTCGAGTGTCACCTCAAATATTCCCGAAAGAGCAGGTCCGTTTTCATAATACTCATCGGGATCATCGTTCATCAGCTCATAGCTTCTCTCAAACCAGTCATAAGGCGTATCGCCCTTTTTATAATTTCCGAAGTATTCTGTCTCGGCTGACTTATCAAATTCCGTACTCTTATCTATCACGATATCCGTCACACAGGATCCCTCGTCCACCATATAAGGGATGCTCACTAAAACATCATGTACGACAAAGCGGTCTCTCAGTACCTCAATGTCTTCTGCGCCATCCATGATATACCAGTATGTCTCACCGATATATGAACCCGCCTTCTTTACATATGCATCAGAAAAGCCCGCTTTCTTTATCTCTTTAAGCGTGTCTTCCGCTTCTTTTTTATCCGTAAACAGGCCTCCGGTCACAACGTAGTAAGGCTCGGGATTAAGATCCGAAAAATCCGGTGTATATATGGTAGGGCAGAGATGGAAGCCTGCATCCTCAAGCTTCATCTCTGTTTTTTCGCACTGTTCCGGCTTCTTGAAGGATGCTATGAATACGCCATAGTATTCCTCGTCATCAGGAAGATTGCACTTCTTGGGTCCTCCCCATGCTCCAAAGGAATCCTCGTCAAACTCAACATCATCCATCGTGATAACGGGAATATCCGTTACGTCGGCTTTTTCAAGAGTAAGCTCTCCTGAAAGAGCCTCCGATACATTGTCGTCAAACTCTATCTTAAGAGTCTTTCCGCTTATCTCATATTCTGCCTCCGTATCAAAAGGCATGGTGCCGTAGCCGAGCCTGTTTCCCATGAAGGAGAATCCGCCTTTTGTGAATTCGCAGCCACCCATTTCATATAAGACCTCTGCGCCGGCTTCCTTCTGATAGATCGTCATATTGCTGCCATTAAACTCTATAAACAGAGGATATTCATCATCGGTCATCCAAAGTCCCTGCAGCTTTTTTTCTCCGGATTCGCTTTCAGGATTCAGATAGGGGAATATGTCCTCCACCCTGTCATCCTTTTCAAACAGCCTGCTCTCTCCGTCTGATCCGCAAAGGAAATCAAAGTCCTCAAAGTCCTCAAATAAGAGTCCTTCGTCTGTAAGCGTTACTGTCCCGGGCCAGCCTGAATTCCAGTATTTGTCTATATTGGACATGTTTGAAAAAATGAGCTCGTTTATCTCTACACTGTCGCTTTCGGTGCTCGTAAGATCATCTGTATCAAAGGGTATCAGCTCCATTGCAAAATAGCTGTAGGATTCAATGTGATCCGGATCGTCCTCGTAGGCATTTCCACAGAATGCGTACAGATTGTCCCCAAAGGTGATAACGTTCATTACCAGGCATTCAGCGGGTTCATCACTATCGGGGTTTTCGCCGTATGACCAGTAGTATTTGCCGACCATCCTCTGAGCAAGGGATTCTGCATCTTCACTCTTTTTGTTATCCTTTTTGTCCTTTTTGTTCTTATTGTTTGAATCCTTTGCGGAAGCTTTCAACGATGCAACCGTAAGGCCGTTTTTACCTGTAAGTATGTTTGCGCCCGCAAGCTTACCGGTGCCTGTAAGATCGCAGGATCCGGCGATCTTGCCAAGTCCTGTAGCGCCGATGATACCTGCCGCAAAGACAAGCGCTGCCAGCACAATTGTTAATCCTTTTCTTTTCATTTTCATCCTCCTGATTCTATATATATTTTTCTTTTTTGACTCTTTTATGCCTAAATCCGCGTTTTTTTCGCTTTTAGCCATCTTTCAGGCTCTTGTCATGATTGTTTTTTGGATCTTTTTATGCCTAAATCCGCGTTTCCCTCGCTTTTAGCCATTTTTCAGACTCTTGTCATGATTGTTTTTTGGATCTTTTTATGCCTAAATCCGCGTTTTCCTCGCTCTTAGCCATTCTTCGGGCTTTTGTCATGATTGCTTCTGCACATGCATGCACATGCAAAAATGAGCCGTCTTTCCTTTAATTTTACTACAAAGGGGATAAAAAGACATCGTCTTTTTATCCCCCTTAAGGTTAATAACAGGCTGTGTATGATCCTGCTGCGCAGGTTTACACGGTATACTGTGAAAGATCCGAATTGATCTCGTCGGAGTACTGGTTTAGGTTCTCCGAGATGCTCGTGATGTTTGCGGTCTCGGCGCGAAGCTTGCCGCTCTCGGACACGATCATGTTACTGAGATCGAGTACCTGGGTGATGTTTGCAGCCTGTTCCTGTGTGGTTGCGGCATTATTTGATGCAACATCGTTGATCTTCTCGATACCGTTTGCTATCTCGCTGATGCCGTCGGTAGCCTTGGCAACATCGCCGTAGATCTTGTCAAAGGATTCGTTTGCATCCGAAACGGCGCTCATGCAGGCTGCCATATCGTTAACGCAGATCTCGGCCTTCTGGTTGATATCTGAGATATTCTTCGTAATACCGTCAACAAGCCTTCTGATGGTCTCCGTAGCTTCCGAGGACTGGCTTGCAAGAGTTCCAACCTCTGTAGCAACGACTGCGAATCCTTTACCCATCTCTCCTGCTCTTGCTGCCTCGATCGAAGCATTTAAGGACAGCAGGTTGGTCTGGCTTGATATCGCATTGATCGTATCGGTGATACCGGTGATCTCTGCGACTGTCTTGGCTGTATCTCTGATAAGAGAACTGAGCTCTCCTATTGTCTCATTAAGGGTTCCGACATTCTTTGTCATGCTCTCCATTCCCTCACGTCCGCTTGTAGCAGCCTCGAGGGTCTCGTCACAGAGGTTCTTGACATCCTCAGCGTTCTGTGCAAGCTGGCTTGAAGTGTTTGCAAGATCCGTAGCAGCAAGAGCGATATCCTCGATAGAGGCGTTCATGTCATTTAATGTCGAATTGAGCTTTTCGATCGAATCGCCCTGGTTGTTGTTTGCATCCGAAAGGATATGCGAGATATCAAAGCATTCGCCGGCACGGCTGGTCATTGCACCGGAAATATTAGAAAGACTGTTGAAGGTAGCACGCATCTTTCCAATATAATCATCAAGGCTTTCCGCAAGAGTCGTGATCTCGTTGTTGCCCTCCGGTGTGATCTGTACCGTAAAGTCTCCCTTACTGATCTCGGTGATACGCTCCGTAATGTTCGTAACAGGATTGATCGCCTTGTTGAGCAGCATGTACATGATGATCGAAAGGATGATAAGCAGTACGATCGCACTTGCAAAGGTTATATACATAACCTTGAGTATGCTGTTTGAAAGCAGAGCCGAAGGAACCGAGCTTACTACTGCCCATGAGGTGCCTTCGATATCGGTTGCCGTTACCATCTGTCCGCCGGCAGAGGTCTTTACGGTCTTTACTTTCTCGCCGCCTGCAGTGGCGCTTGTGTTAAGTGAATCGAACACCGAAGCAAATCCTTTTGCGACCGGATCGGTGGTATCTGACAGGTTCTGCCCGACACTGTCAGTTACATTGCTTATAAGGATGTCCTTGGATTCTTTGTTGATGATGTAGTATTTGGCATCGGATGAAAGTGATTTAAATTCTGTCACCTTTTCCGCAACCTTGTCAAAATTGATGTCGCTTGAGAGGACCACATTGTCCTTGATCATTATGGAGCAGGCAAGGCAGGTCTTTCCTGTCGAAGCATCAACGTAGGGCTCTGAAGAGTAGATGGCTCCGCCCTGTGATAATGCGCCCTGATACCACGGCCTGTCCGTAAATACAAAGTCTTCGGTCGGGGTCCAGCCTGAGCCGTCAAGAAACGTTCCGTCTTCTCCGTAAGCAAGGTAGATATCCTGTGAGTCAGGATCCAGCTCGGTAAGCTTTAACAGCATTGCAAGAGCATCGTCATATGAGAGCTCCGGGGTATTTCTCATGATATCCGCGGTCTGTCCGACTCTCTGCTCGATACTGTTCCACCAGCTGCTGATCTCACTTGCATAGGTGGATGATTCCCTTGCAAGAACATTGTTCATGAGGGACTGGATGTTGTCCGATGCAAGCTTGATGCTTATCTGCGTGATGATGACAACTATGATCGCTACGCAGATAATGATCTTGCTTAGCAACGATTTCTTTAAGGATTTTCTTTTTTTCATTTCCTTAATGCCTCCTGTTTATATAATCTATTCTTCAGTCACTTCAGATCTTTTCCGTCTCTTCTTTATCCGGTCTTCACTTAAGACTCTTTAAGTATTCTTTGTGCTCTTCGCTTACCCTGAAGCTCTCCACAGCCTTCTGAATAGCCTTTCTGTGAACCCACTCGTCAAGCCTTTTTTCCTCTATATACTTAACACTCTCATTATATCGCTTTGCAAGCGCGGTTGCAAAGTACCATGCGACCATCATTTTAAGATAATAGTCATCACCTTTTTTCGAGGCCGCAAGCTCGAGATATTCTTCCTTAAAATCCTCTCCCAGATACTCGTTCATTAACATCCGAAGGCCGAAGCGTGCGGTATACACGTGATCCGAGGCGATCCACTTTTTTACATGGGGAAGGAGCTTTTCGTGATTCTTCTTAAACACCGCAGGGCTTGACTGATCCGACACCGGCCAGCAGTCAACATACGGAAGAAACGCATCCACCGCCCTGACACATTCGTCAAAATCCCGTATCATCGCTATCATAAAGAAATGAACGAGATTTTCCTCATAATACCTGTGGGGAAGAGAGCTTAAAAAAGCATCCCTGCCGTCATCCTTAAACATCTCCTTTGCGATCTGGCGCATCTTTGGAGTCCTGACGCCCAGGATGTTCTCTGCGGGAATATTTGGCACAAGCTTTGCCTGAAAGTCCCTGTATTCATCATCTTTTTCCATAAGGAGTCTGTCATATACAGTCATATCGCTTCTCCGCCGCAATCGTATACATCTGTCATCTGTCGAAAATGGCAGTATTTGCTTTGTTTACGGTAAAACAAACAAAGCAGAATGTCAATGTCCCGGCTGTAAGAAAGTTACCGTAAACAGTATCTAAACAAGCCCTTTTCATGATATTATAATGATACCGGTACAAAATGATGCAGACGGCTGTAAGCTGTAAAAAAGCTGCAGATAAAGCATGGCCGGTGCTGTCAGAAGAGATACGACCAAAACGGCATGAACACTAAATCAGACATAAAGACAAGAAAATACAGAAATAACATAGAAGTAAGCGGCAGGGCGACCATGATCCTGGGGGCATGGTTTGTTGCCAAGTTCATTCTTTCCATCCTGCTTGGCGCCGAGTCGCTTACCAAGCTGTTTGGATTTACGGGGCTCGAACCCGTGCTTTACTGGAACCTGTGCATAGCGCTGCTTGTTGTGTTGATCACGCTCATCTTTCTTTTGTATATCTATATAGGCAGGAGCGCCGTAAAATATGCCAGAGGGCAGAAAAAAAACAGATTTTTCCTGATCATTACGGCAATATTTGCCATAATGAATATATGGGGCATTCCGTGGTACTTTACAATGGATTATTATAAGGAGCTGAGCCTTTCTACAAGGGTTGCATCCGCATTTGTGGATATTTCTTCGGTCTTTATCTCGTTTGACATGATCTTTTCGGCATACGCCCTTTCAAAGCTTAAGGGCAGAGATGAGTACGAAGCAGAGAGCTGCTATCCATACAGAAAGACGTAAACATACATGCAGGAAGATTTTCATTATTATGCCACATACTGTGCCGCGTATTTAGCGGGCTTTTCACATGAGGAGAGCATGGACATCTGTTTCAGTGCCCAGTTTGTAGATCTGTGCTCAAAGACCTTTCTCCAGAAGATAAAGGCACCGCTTAAGGCCGCAACGACCCAGCTTAAGCTTGAGATGATGGATGCGCGGACCGACATCATCGGGCTTCAGGATATCACAAGGATCTGGGCTTCGTTTCATTTTTTGCCCGCAGATCTCTACGTGGATGAGGCAGACATGTTTTCCGCATTTTTCCCGCAGGAGAAGGGGCTTTACAGGAAAAAGAAGAGACACCCGAAAAAGTACATGAACAAATTCAGGCTCATATGCGGGCCAAACGGCGATCTTATCGTAAAAACCGTCGAAAACGCAAAGGGAAAGAGCCTTCAGCATATAGGGATAGCTATGCATGTGATGGCGGATACCTGGGCACACAGGTACTTTGCGGGGACGCCTTCCTATGTGATAAACAACGTAAGCCGTGAGTTTTATGAGTACGTTGAAACGGATGAAGGTGCAAAGGAAAGGCTCATTAAGTTTAAGCACAGCCCCTCAGCCCCCGATGATGTGGAAAACGGCATATATTCAAACAGTCTCGGACAGGGGAGCGAAAATACGATCATGAACCTCGGTCACGGGCGCGCGGGGCATTTTCCGGATTATTCGTTTGCAAGATACAGATATATGCCGGCCTGGGGCGAATACCGCGAGATCATCAAGGACAATCCCGGTGACTATGTCAAAGCTTTTACCCAGATGGTGTATGCGCTCAGATATCTAAGCGGAAGCTCTGAGTCCTTTGAAAAGGACAGATATGACGATTCCGTTATGGAAAGATACGGTGATCGCATAAACGGGATCATTAGGAAGCGGCAGCTTATAGCAAGTGATGACTGGAAGGCCTTCGGACAGGAGCTTTCGGGAAAAAACATTGATGATTTTGACCTCTCAAGATATGAGGAAGAATACATCCTCGCAGGGAAAAATGAGAAGGATGACACCTTCTTTGGCAGGTTCATAACCGCCGCGATATCCCAAAAGGGCATGATAACTGACGAGATCTGCAGATCGGGCAACAGACTCGCCGGCTTTTCCAGAGAAACGGGAATACCTGAAAGGTGATGAAATGACGAGATTACAGAGAATATTCAGTTTTGCCGCGGGACTTTCAATGATAGCTGCCGCTGTAATATTGCTTATGTTCCCAAACGAATCATATATATTCATCCTGCTGTTTTTGGCAGTTTCACTGCTTGCATCGGGAGTAGGCTTTTTGTATTATTATTTTTCCATGACCCGTTTTATGGTCGATGGAAAAATGACGCTCTACAAGGGAATTATCCTAACCGATCTTGCGATCCTTACTCTCTCGCTTGCAGATGTGCCGAAGATATACGTACTGCTCTATCTTGCCTTCATACATGCTTTGTCGGGCTTTGTGGAGATACTGCGTGCCAACGAGACGAGGCAGAGCGGATCAAAGAGCTACAGGCTGAAACTGCTGCACGGCATCGTCAATGTACTGATAGCCGTATGCTGTATCGTATTTGTTGAAAAAACTTATACCGCTGTAATTATCTACTGCCTGGGACTTATTTATTCCGGATCCGTCCGCATGATAACCGCTGTCCGCAGGCAGGCCTACGTGTATATACGTTAGAAGTATTGCAGACATAAGTTCATACATGCAGAAAACTCTGCAGGCAGCAATATGACCGCCTTGGTCAACCGGTTTTCCCCGCTACTATGGAGGATACATCATGAAATCCATACAGACAAAGATCGTACTGATAATCACGCTTATAATGATAGTCGTTACCCTGTCCTTTGGCTATATCGCTTCCACACGGACCACGAGGATACTTGACGAAGATTCAAACCGCATCTTAAGCCTTACCGTAGACCAAAGCTACCGCGACATGGAGGCAATACTTGGCTCCGTTGAGCAGTCTGTGGGAACTATCTGCAACTACGCCGATAAACGCGCCGAGACCTACGAAAATTTCCTGACCGACGAGACCGAGAGACAGAAATTTAACTACGATGTTTCCGAGCTTGGAAAGAGCATAGCCGAAAACACACCGGGTGCGATGTCCGTGTATCTGCGCTATGACCCGGAAGAATTCGGCCCTACAGAAGGATTCTGGTATACGATCGATATCGATGACGGATCATGGGATTATACCGAGCCCACCGACATGAGCCTCTATGATAAGGATGATCTCGAGCATGTGGGATGGTATTACATTCCGATGGAAAACGGAGAGCCGTTATGGATGAATCCCTATTATAATGAGAATCTCGGGATCGACATGATATCCTATATCATACCTTATTATCATGACGGCCATACCGTGGGAGTCATAGGAATGGACATAGATATCAGTCTCTTACGTGACTTTACGGCAAACATCAAGCTGTATGACAGCGGAAGGGCTTTCCTTGTCTCTTCCCAGGGCGACATCATCTTCCATTTCGACTATCCCGAAGGCGTTAGCAGCAAGGATCTGACCGACAATCTGATGCCCTTTGTAAACAGCGTTTTGCAGAATCCTGTCGATACGGTACAGACTGTCACAGGGATCGATGGCGTCACACGAAAGATCCTTATGAAAAAGCTCAGAAACGGCATGATCCTGGGCCTGAATGCCGCTGTTGACGAGATCAACGTTCCACAGGGGACACTTACGAAAAATCTGATCTTTGTATCGCTTCTCATACTCGTGATGGCAATAGGCATAGGTCTTGCTTTTATAAGGACCGTTATAGCGCCTCTCAAGCGGATGACGCAGATCGCCGAACGCTATGCAGGCGGCGATTACAGCGAAAAGATAACCACCGACACAAACGACGAGATAGGGATCCTGTCCCATTCGCTGCAGACCATGTCGACTTCGCTTACGGAACAGATAGAGATAGCGGATGCGGCCAACCAGGCCAAGAGTATCTTCCTTGCAAATATGTCCCACGAGATACGTACTCCAATCAATGCGATCCTCGGATTTGACGAAATGATCCTTCGCGAGACCGAAGAGGAATCGACCAGAGTATATGCTTCAACCATCAAGGGAAGCGGACAGACACTCCTTGCGCTCGTAAACGAGATCCTGGATTTTTCAAAGATCGAGTCCGGAAAGCTCGAGATCGTTCCCGTCGAATATGAAACGGCAACGCTACTAAACGATATCCTGAATATGATCGAATTCAGGGCCAGGGAAAAAAATCTTAAGATAATCCATGACATAGACGGCGCCATCCCCGTAAGGCTTCTGGGCGACGACATACGCCTGCGCGAGATACTCACAAACCTCTTGACCAACGCGGTCAAATACACGGAAAAAGGCAGTATCACGCTTACCGTAAAGAAACTGTCCTCGGATGGATCCACCGTACGCCTGCATGTTTCCATAAAAGATACGGGAAGAGGCATAAAGGAAGAGGACAGGGAACATCTGTGGGATTCGTTCCAGAGACTTGATGAAAAACACAACCGCGGTATCGAAGGGACAGGCTTAGGGCTTGCGATCACGCACAAATACATCGGGCTTATGGGAAGCAGTCTTGAGCTTGACAGTGAGTACGGCCACGGTTCCGACTTCTGGTTCGATATCGATCAGGAGATACTTGATGCAGAGCCCATAGGCGACTTTGAAAAAGCACGCATAAACTTCCAGAAGCCCGTCGAAGTCTACAAGGAAGGCTTTGCAGCACCGGGTGCCCATATCCTCCTTGTGGATGACGTTAACGTTAACCTTGTAGTGATAAAGGGCCTCCTTAAGAACTCAAAGATTAACATAGATACCGCAACAAGCGGTAAAGAGGCCATTGAAAAAATGAGGAAGAACACCTATGACATCGTCTTTCTCGATCATATGATGCCCGAAATGGACGGTATCGAGACCCTCTCTCTCATACAGGAAGATCCCGATATACAAAATGAGGGCGTGCCCATAATAGCTCTCACAGCAAACGCTGTTTCAGACGCCGAAAAGATGTATACTGATCATGGATTCACGGATTATCTCAGCAAGCCCGTCATCCCGTCAATGCTTGAGGAGTTGCTGATAAAATACCTGCCGGATGAAAAGATCCTTAATATATAACATTTTTGCAATTCTTTACTATATCAGAATGAGAGGATCGGATCGAAGAATGAAAAAAAGGACCGGAATGAAAAAAATAAGTGCGATAATCATCACCGTTTTACTGGCCGCAGTACTTGCAGGCTTTGCAAACAATCCAAAAAACACGGAAACAGATTCGAATACAGCTGGAAAACCAAAGAAGGTCTCAGAATCAGGAGATTCTTCCGTCACACCCGCCGGCAAGTGGATCCTTACGGAAATAAGCACAGAAGATGTGACGCTTGATAAGGCGGAATTAAAAAAACGCGACCTGGAAGTGACCCTCTATCTGCTCTCAAATGGCACAGGAACGGTTAAAATGGCCGATGAATCCGATTCTCTTACCTGGGATGAAGAAAACGTATATCTTGACGGCAGTCCGTCGAAGATCATATCGCTGACCAAAGATGAACTCCGTCTCGAGGATGACGCTGCCAGAATGATCTTTACCAGGGACTCATCTGACAAAAATACAAAGGGCGATACAAAGGACACTACAAAGACAGATAAAAAACAGAACGATAAGAAGAACGATACTAAGAACGACACTAAGACAGATAAAAAACAGAACGATAAGAAGAACGATACAAAGACAGATAAAAAGCAGAGCGATAAGGAGAACGACACAAAGAACACTACCAAAACAGATAAAACAACGACAGAAAAAGACAAAACAGATAAAAAGGATAAAAAACAGACCGAAGATACCAAAAAAGATTCCAATGTAAAGACCGATAAGAAAAAATCAGATGTGAAAACATCCGCCGTACAGGATTCCTCCGTACAGATCCGTCCCACGGAAGCTCAGGAAGTGAAGCTTGAAACCTACAAAGACCCCGACGGGCTGTTTACGATGAAGATCCCTTCGGGATGGAAGGTTACCACAAATACCGACGAATACTCATATGTCCAGTACGGTATCACCGTTACGGATAAGAACCATCCCGAGCGCTGCATAGAGGTAAAGCTTAATTATTACGGATGGATCGATCAGAACGTTGCAGCCGACGGCCCGATGTACGGCGGTAATGACCTGTGGATACCTCAAGCAACCACAGAAGGTTTCTTTGAGGGCTGGCTGTCGTGGAGAGGGGAAGATTTTTCCCTGATAGAAAATCTCGGCAAGGCGGACGGCGGAGATCTGCTTCACGCAACGGTAAAGGATTCCTTAGGCAAAGAACGCGAGGGCCTGTTCAGTGCGGTTGTCTTCACCGTGGGTGAACAGATAATGTTTGGAAGAAACCTCGGACAGGTCTGGGCAGAAAATATACGCAGCATATCCGCATCGCCCGGAGAATTCACGGACTGGCAGCCGGTATTAAACGAAAGCCTCGCTTCCCTTCAGTTCTCAGATCAGTTCTGGAAATTAAGGACAAACGAATGGAACCGGGTCAACCAGACGGCTGCCCAGATATCACAGTCCTTTAACAATATCTCCGATCAGGTGATGTCGTCATGGGAAAAAAGGCAAAGCTCCTACGACATCCGCATGCAGGAACAGAGCGATGCAACTCTTGGTTATGAAAGGATAGTGGATACTAAGACCGGTGAGACATACCGCGCAGAGACCGGCTTTTTAGACGGCTATCAGGGAACCAGATACAAGAACGTGGAAAGCGGTTCGGATCTTTATAATCAGGCCGTTTCGGGATATCTGTACACTCCCTAGCCTAACAGCTTTCGCTATTTTACATTTTATGGTTGACAAGAGACAATAAAATGTGTCCAATAAACGCGCACATTTTATCGAATATTTGTTCTCCAATAGTCGTATAAAAAAATCTTATCATCCGTAATGTGAATGTGAAAAATCTACCCAATCAAATCTTTTCATAACGATTTTTCATATGAAGACAGTGATTTGCCCTCAGAGTACCACGATATAATCAAGAAGATGTTGAACCGTGTCACTTATAGACTCACGATGCAAAAACAAGTGTACAGGTAATGAGCGATTGAAATTGGAAGTGATGAGTAAAGCAGCGCCTCGTCTGCTAACGGAGAACAACGGCTGGAGCTTTACAAAAGGTATAGTATTGCTGCCAAAAAGAGAATCTTACAATCTCAGGGCATCTTCATATGTCTTAAGATCATTCTCTACAGTCTCAAACAGCGGATCGTCACTGTCAAATGCCCTCTTCATCACAACATATGCATCTTTACAGTGATCATATGCGCTCTTGTCATCCCCACTGCAGTGGAAGATCCATGCGAGATTTATCCTGCCCATAACAGAGTTGCGGGAATCGGGACCGTTTTTTCTAAGCGATCTTTGACATGCATCTTCAAGTAAATCCTTAGCCTGATCAAATGCACCCAGATCATTAAACATTAATCCCATTTCCATGAGCAGGACTATCACCGCATCATCATCTTCTCCAAAAACGCTTTCAGCGCCGTTTATGAGCATATTATATATATTTATCCGGGTCTTAGGTTCCATCTTTTCAAGATCTTCGCAAAGATCATTATAGATCTTTCCGTAAATGCTGTCCGTAAGATCGTCGTCAGATCCGAGCCCTTCACTGCATATAGTTAACAGATTTATATATGTCGCATATTTGACCAAAAGATCATCATTTTCATCAGCCAGTTCTGCTATATCGATAATTGAATTCAAAGTTCTTATCGTGTCGGGGTTATCACGTCCTAAAAGCTTTACCCTTTTAAGAAAAACTTCTCTTATCATTTGCATTGCGTCATTGTACCTGCCGGTCCTAAACAGGCAGTCCGCGATATATCTGAGTGTATTCAGACATTCGGGATGGTCTTTTCCCAATAATTTTAATCTTATATTATATGACTCTGTCAAACGATCTAGCGCTTCCGGGTAGTCACCGATCCCGATATATGAATATCCGATATTATGGAGGACCGTTGCAGTCTGTATGCTGTTCTGCCCATATACTTTTTTATCAGATTCAAGTACTTTTTTCTGTATGCCAAGAGCATCCGCAAATCTGCCCACGCGCTGATATGTAAGAGACATCTCACCAAGAACATTCAGGGTATGTAAATGATCTTCACCGTAACGGTCACATCTCTCGCTGTAGATATCATTATAGATCTCCATTGCACTGTCATAATCCTTTAAAAGAGTCATATTGTATGCCATATTCATTCTCAGGCTCTGGAGTCTGGTTTTTCCTTCGGTCTGAAGCATACAGTCATATAATCTCTTCTGGATCTCAAGAGATCTCTCAGGATTTCCGAGATCCGTTTCTATTTCCGAAATGGTATGCAAAATTTGCCGTGATACAGCAGAATCCTCTCCAAACGCAATGTTTGACATATTAAGGGCACCTTCAGCAAGTCTCAGTGCCGATCTTAATTCCCCACCCATTTTCCGGTCGAGCGCAATTTCTCTGTACAGATCAATAAACACTGCCGAATCTGTGCCAAATACATTTTGGGAAGCATTCATTGCTCTTTCGTGATAGTCTTCAGCGGACCCAAGATCGCCTGCTTCACGATACATCTCTCCAAGTTCCGTCATTTCCTTAATGACTTTTTCATCCGATCCGCCAAAAAGCTCCGTCATGCGGTCGACTGCTTTTTGTTTCCAGTCAAGAGATATCTGAAGATCGGGTTCTGCAGACTTTCCAAAAAGATACATATTACTCAAGGTAAGCATGGCTTCATAGGACCCGTTTTCAGCGGATCTTTTCATGAGTTCAAAGCCAAGATCCCTGTTAATTTCAACATCTATTCCGTCAAGATATGCTCTGCCGATAAGATATATATGCTCCGGATCATCCTTTTTTTCGTTGTTAATGGCATCACTGATCCTGCTTGGGAAAGCACGTTTAAACTCATCCGGATCTTCAAATCTCAAAGGCTCATCAATTCCCTCAAACATCTTAAAAAGCAGTGAACGATCTGTTGATACCATTTCGATCGGAACAACCTTTTTGCCGTTTACTACGGCATCCGGATATTCATGAGTCTGCACGTAATTTACTTCATTCACGATATTTGGCGTGACAAGAAGCAGTACAAAACTGCTCTTTTCAAGCATCTTTTTAATGGTAGCGTTGTATTCCTCACCCGGTGTCAGATATTCGTCATACCAGATGGAAATATCCGAACATCCCGGTATCGAATGGATCATCCGCATCAGTTCATTGGCATATCTGCGGTCTTTTTTCCGATAGCTCAGAAAAACATAAAAGTCAAATTCCTCACGCACACGTCCTGCTAACTCACCACCGGCTAGCAGGCCGTCCAGATAATGCTTAAGCTTGCTTTCAAAACTGACGACGGTATCATCCGAAGGATCGGGAGCCAGATAATGTATCCTTCCAAACCTTGTTTTATACAGATCTGCTAGTCCCGGTTCCATTCTAAGAGGCAGTACAGGCACCCCTTTCTTAAGAGCATACTTAACATCCTCATCCATCGCGGGATTTGGCTCAGTCAGAAGTTTATATGTAACGGGGATTACAAACAGATTGGACTGTTCTATGATAAACTGCACATCTTCATCCAAAGGCGCATTTATATATTCTTTATGAACGATGACGCAGTCGATCGCAGAAAAGAGTATGTCCTTTATCCTTTCGAACAATTCACTGTCATCCGGATGGCAGGTAAAATAGATCCTCGGCCATTCATCTTTAGGAATAACATTCTCTTTGGTTATATACATCCATCCCATATGATCATCTCTGTATTTGTATTTGAATACTTTAATTCGTGTATCATCATCTGCGATCTAAGAAACATGATCAGCAAGAGCCAGTGCTATATCAAAATGCCCGACATCATGCTGGCCGCCGTTTCGGTAATCCAGTCCTCGCTCATCCCATTCAGGAGCGTCAAGCAGATCGCCGCCTGTAAAGAACGCATACAGTTCCAGTCCCCTGAAAGTACACAATGCCTGTACTCCGGCGCATTCCATCTCAACGGAAATGCAGCCGTCCGCCTTACGTTTTTCAAAGTTGTTTCTCGTCTCCCGGTAAAACGAATCGGTAGTCCATGTTTTGCCGGTCACATACGGTATGCCGTTTTTTTCCATAAAACCTGCAACAACAGATGAATTCGGTATATCTATATAATCCGATGCGGGCGCGTAATGGTAGGAGGTCCCTTCGTCACGATACGCCTCCGTGGGAACCATTACTCTTCCATGAGCGATCTCCTTATCAAGACACCCTGCTCCGCCAAACAAAATGAATTTTCTGCATTTCAGTTCGCCTGTGATATCTTCTATCAGACCTGTGGTTATGGGGGCCCCGACGTAAGTCTTATAGAATGCAAATCTCTTGTTGTTTTTCTCGATCAGATAAACCGGCGTTCTGCCCGTGGCACACCAGAGAGAAGCTATCTCCCCGCTTGTATATGTCTCTGCCACGCTTTTTTCGATCTCGTACGAAAAAGTGATGATGCAGGCATCCACTTCGGGCGCGTCTTCCTTTACGGCCGGATTGATTATCGCCGGGGATAAATTATCAAAAGAATCTGTGATCATAGTATTTCTCCCTGAAAAATGAATAAATATTATGTCTGCGCATGTCCGGACGGAACCCAATTCATAAAACCACACAGACTCGCAAATTGCTCTTTATCTTACGGAAGCGAAAAACCGCTTCCCGTAAGATATATTATAACATGAAAATGTCTTCACTCTTGCCATCCCGATTTTTTGCGGGTATATATATAGATGATGTCCGGGTAAAAAACCGTGCATCACGACTGTTTTTTGAAAGGCTGGATTATTGTCATGAATGAAAAAAGAAGTGTATTTGCATCAAGGCTCGGATTCATCCTGGTAAGCGCAGGATGTGCCATAGGGATCGGAAACGTGTGGAAATTCCCCTATGTTGCGGGCTCAAACGGAGGCGCCGTATTTGTTCTTTTTTACCTGTTGTTTTTAGTGATCATGGGTATACCTGTAATGATCATGGAATTTGCAATAGGACGTGCAGGCCGTGAAAGCGCTCTTGGAGCATATAAAAAGCTTGAACCCAAAGGGAGCAAATGGCATATCCACGGATGGATCTGTTACGCGGGATGCTTTCTGCTAATGATGTATTACACCACTGTAGCCGGATGGATACTTGATTATTTTTTCAAGACTGCCACCGGAAGCTTTAGCGGTATATCGGAAGATGCCGTGGGGGGAGTATTCATGGATATGCTTTCGAACCCCAAAGAGATGGGGATCTTCATGGTCGTCACGGTACTGCTTGGCTTCGGAGTACTGAGTTTCGGAGTGCAGAAGGGTCTTGAAAGAGTAAATAAGATCATGATGATAGGCCTTTTGGTGCTGATCGTTGTCCTTGCGGTCAATTCGCTGACTCTTCCCGGTGCTGGAGAAGGGCTTAAGTTCTATCTGTATCCGGATTGGAAAGGAGCCATGGAAACGGGCCTTTTCAAGGTCATCATGGCTGCGATGAACCAGGCTTTCTTTACACTGAGCCTCGGTATCGGATCATTGCTCATATTCGGAAGCTATATGTCGGAAGATGAGGGAATAGCAGGTGAAGCGATCAGGATATGCGCACTTGATACCTTCGTTGCAATACTCTCCGGACTCATTATCTTTCCAGCCTGTTTTTCCTTTGGTATCAAGCCCGATCAGGGACCTTCTCTTCTGTTCGTGACGCTGCCTCAGGTATTCATGAGCATGCCGCTTGGCAGACTGTGGGGAGCTTTATTTTTCCTGTTTATGACCTTTGCAAGCTTCTCTACGGTCACTGCCGTATTTGAGAATCTTGTAGCATTCTTTATAGATAATCTCGGATGGAGCAGAAAAAAATCCGTGCTCGTAAACATGATCGCAATGCTTATCTTAAGCGTCCCCTGTGTCCTCGGCTACAATGTCTTGAGCGGTGTTCACATAATCGGCGGCAGGGATATCCTGGATTCGGAAGACTTCGTGGTGAGCAACCTCCTGCTCCCGCTCGGTTCGATCGTATTCGTCCTCTTCTGTACGCTTAAGTCAGGCTGGGGCTTTGACAACTTCCTAAAAGAAACAAACACGGGAAAAGGTATCAACCTTAGCCCGCGTCTGAAGGGATATTTTAAATTCGTGCTGCCCGTGATCATACTTATACTGCTCATTCTGGGGCTTATCTGAGAAACGGCTGAACGTCGCTTCCCTGAATACCGGGAATACCGGAAAAAGCATAAACTGCTTATATTCTCATTCCGTTTTCCTTACAAGAGACATGGCACGAAGGTAGCTTAAAAAAGCAAGCAGTGAGATCACAAGGATCATGATGAGCGTAAGTATCACATGATCCTTTTTTGTGCCAAGATATACCACGAGCACTACGAGTGCCATGTTTGCAAACATATTCGGCAGCATGTAGATAACGACAGCAGAGCTCTGCTTGATCACTTCTATCTCATTTTCCCAGTCAAGCCGCATATGCTTAAGACCGCACACCAGACCCCAGGCTGTCGAAAATGCGCAGAGTACTATGCCGAGAATGATATAGAGTATCGTGTTAAAAAAAGGCGTATGTGCCGAAATGCTCAGGCAGATCACGGAAAAGACCATAAACGGTACCATAAAGCACATGTTAAACAGCATCTTTCCGTGGTAGAGCGTCTTTTTATCGATGGGAAGGCTCTGTACTATCCAGTAATTCCTGCCCTCAAGCGAAGGCGAACAGGCCGTTGTGGATACCATTCCGATGAAAAAATAGGCAACAAACGGTATCGCAGGCTGCAGCATTTTCGCATCAAGCGGTGCATTCTGAGTAACGACCGCGATTATCTTATCAAATCCTATGATCAGCGTGACAATGGCAAACAATGCGGCAAGTATC
>JAILPG010000306.1 GCA_024699595.1 Lachnospiraceae bacterium
TAATATCATCTCCGCAGAATCTTATATTGGTACGCAGTTCTCTGAGTGATTCCCGGGTCGCATTATTCAGTTTTTTTAACGAATTAAGCCTTATCTTAATCATTGATCCTAAATTTCCTCGGTCTCTCCCATCGGAAGAGAGGCAAGTACCTTAAGACCTGCCTTATTCTCAACATCCTCGGGTGTTATGATGTCATCATTGGTGATAAATGATACGGTTATAAGGGCTGCCGCTATCAGAAACCCTATTGCAAATCCCGCTGCGGTAAAAAATAAAACCCCGTGGGTAACCGGTTCTCCGTCCGCATAGCCGTGCTGCACGATATTGGGCGGATCCTGGTCCATCTTTTCCGCAATAAAAGCGGATGCAACCTCAGCTATCCGGTCACATATCGCCTTCGCCCTTACGGGATCTTCATCCCGGACGATGATCTCTATAAATCTGGTATTGGTCGGATTGTTGACCTCCACCTTTTTTTCAAGCTCCTCATAGTCCTCCGGAAGGCTAAGATAATCTATTACTTTTTCAAGAACAGGCCTTCCCTTGGTGACTATCAGATAGTCCTGTGTGAGGTTGGCACCGGTCTGCAGATCCGCAAGACTCGTTATCGAGGTACTTTTTGTAAGTACATATAAAAGTGCAGTCGACTCATACACCGGGTTGATCACAAAAAATCTGAGCACAAAGGCTATAACCGCAGCCAGGATACCTGACAGTAACAGGTACACCCATCTCGATATGAGCACTATCGCAAGCTCTTTTAAATCTATCTCTATAACATTATCAGCGGCATGTCTCTGCACCTGCGATACCATGGCAGTGCCTTCATTTCCGCCTGTATTCATGTTATCTCTACTCATTTTCCAATATCCCGGCCGGGTTTTTCTCAAAGAGTTTTACCGCTCTCTCCTCCCCGTATTTTTTTGCCACGTATACGCAGGCTTCTTTCATGTAACATCTTCGATCCTTAATGTTGTGACTGTCTGAAGCTACTATGTCCACCAGATCAAGTTTCAGGGCTTTTTTGCAGAGCCGCTTTATGGAACGGCCCTCGGCCCCAACTATACTTCCCGCATTTATCTGTATAAGAGCTCCCATGTTACGGAATTCCTGCATTATCTCAGGTTTTTCCTCGAATAATGCATAGCGTTCTGCGTGGGCGATCACAGGGGTGTATCCGCTGGAGAGAAGTTCATTTATCGATGAGCGAACCGCACCATAGGAGCTCTGATACTTGTATTCACACAGCACATAATCCCTGTCTGCAAGGGTATGAATGCTTCCGGCCCTGATGTTTTCGGTCATGTATCCGTCAACGTGGTATTCGCATCCAAGGTATATGCTAATGTCGTTATCAAGTGCATCTTTTTTTAACGAATCAAACGCAGCTTCAATCTTTTCCTTGTCATAGTCGAACATGCCGGGCCTGTAATGGGGTGTAAGGATGATCTTATCTATTCCCTGAGCCTTTGCTTCCCTTAGCATCAAAATAGACATTTCTCTTGTATCAGCGCCGTCATCAACTCCGAACAGAAGATGGCAATGTATGTCCGTCATCCCCTTTTTCACCCCTTTAATACAGAAAATGTTCTGACAAAATGTCTTTTTACCATTTGCCGCACACATAAAAAAACCGACCCCTTCCCCAGCCATAAATCCGCATTTCATCATACTTTTGAACCTTATAGATCCATACGGAACATCAGACTGGGTGGAGCTATTCTTCCTATATTTAAGCAGTTCGGCTCCTATATGTCAAGGAAAAAAGGAAGTATAGTTCCTGTAAAGAAAAGATGTGATTTTAGAGTTGCCGGTAAAAACTTATAAAAATTTTATAGATATTGTATAAATCTATCATAATTTTTAAATTTTTCTTGCAAATATGACATAATTTATCAATATATGAAGCTTATCATCTTTATAAAACTTTCATTGGGGTTATGGTATGCTCATTAATGATTTGAGCTTGATTGGCGAAAACCTGAGAAAGGTACGCATGAAGACCGGTCTTTCTCAGGAAGAGGTTGCGTGGCAGGCAGGTATATCCTCAAGGACGTATGCAGACATAGAACGCGGTACTGTAAACGCGAGGATTGGTTCGATATTAAAGATCTGTGAAGTATTGGAGATCACGCCCGATACAATATTAACGGAAACAAGCAAAACTGATTACATTACAAAAGAAGATATCCTGATACAGATAGAAGGACTCCCGAGCAGAGATAAAAACGCGATATTAAGTATGCTTGAAGCCTTCATAAAAGCAAAGAAATAACCTGAAATGATAGAAAACAAAAGGGCCGCTACAGCTCGACTCCGGCGATCCTTTCAAACAGCATCTTAAGGACACCCTCGGAAAACTGGCAGGCACTGACGCCCAAAAAGCTTTTTCCCGAATCTCCCATCTCCTGACGGACAACATCGGCGTACATGATCATTGTGTCTGCGACCACGATCACATCTCTTCCGACTAACATCGGGATATCCTTGTCAGCCACTATCCCCATTCCGAGCGGACTCACATTTTCAGTCTCAACAATATACTTTTCACCGGTAGCACAGTCGACCATCACGCTGTGTCTCGGGAAATCCACTCTTCCTATATGTCTTCTCTCGATACCGTTTTTTTCATTATTATCCATGTTGTCTCCTGCTTCCATAATGTCCGCGGTGTTCATAACCTCCGCATATCCGCTGTCTGCTGTCCGTGCCTGTTTGAGCCTCTAAGGAAAAGCTTTGATCAGCCATACCCCTGGGTCAGACGGCATGTTAAATGATCTGTCTGTACATATCTTCCTCTGCGCACAGCGCATGCTCTCTCTGTCTTGCAAGCTCCCTGTCCACAAGCTCTTTATCCATAAGTCCGGCTTCCTTACACTCTCCGAAGGCTCTGTCATCACCCGCAAGCGCGCCTGCAAATGCGATCAGCCCTTCCGGCTCTGCTTCGGAAAAAATATGACTGCCTTCCACATACACTCCGTCATGCAGGGTTTCCCTGAAGGCAAGTATGAGCATGTTGTTTAGGAATGCCCTTCTTACGGCTGATACGATCTCGTTTTCATGATTGATATCAAGATA
>JAILPG010000321.1 GCA_024699595.1 Lachnospiraceae bacterium
ATCCGATACCCAGATCGCGGGTCTTACTCCGTGCTCCCTGAATACGGCTTCTCCGCCTGCAACCCCTCCTGCAGGTAATACAATGGATACTGACCTTGAATAGGAGCCGGGAGTACGGGTAAAGAAGAAATCCGGATCTTCAACCGCAGAAGGCACTGTATCGCCCTCATACATATACTGGGGTCTTTTTTCATCTATGCATACTGTCTTTAGTGCATCACTGTCGATTACAGGTTTGCCGGTATCGGGATCTGTCATGATCTCCCCGGTCTGCGGATCTCTCATCCCGAAATATTCATATATTTCATTTAGGCTTAAGGCAAACACCCAGTCCTTAGTATCTTTTCCGCCATCTGTTCCACTCGGACTGTCCTCGTTTTTAAGGGCTGCCTTCTTAATATAAGCCTTTTCCTTAAAGGAAAAAGCAAACAGATAGAAGTAGCTGTTCATCCATTTGCGAAGATCGGAGGTCTGCCAGGTGACAGATTTATCCTTATGGTTATAGGCCATGAAATCCAGATTATAGCGGCTTAGGAGGAGTTTTTTCCCGTTCTGCTCATCAAGAACGATCCACTCTATTGGCTTTCCCTTGGGATATTCTCCGAATGTGACGTATTCTGCTTCTTCTTTTTCCTGCACTCCGCTGTTTCCGTCCGCAACCAGTATCTCCTGAGTGGCGTAAACGGGCGCAGATATCTCATTCTCCGTACTCTCTGCCATAACGGGCATTTCGCCTAAGGCCATAACCCCCGCCATAACAAGCCCCGATACCATAAGGATCCATCTCTTTTTCATGAGCCTCCTCCTTCCGTATTTCATGCATATACTCTTTTTACAAAAATGGCAAATCATCAAAATCAAAATCTCCAAACAGATCATCATCTGAGTAAGTTTCCTGATATTCCTGACGAAAAGCCTCATCTTCTTCATAATCACGGTCTATTCTAGACGGAGCAATATCAAGGTCAGTTAAATACCTAAGCAGCGTTTCAGCCAGTCCATCAAGCTCATTAATAGAGTCGATCCGGAATATATCATCCACATTGTTCACCACTGATCTCCCCAGCTTTTCATCGGCACCGGGCATGCTTATAACAACTCTATGCGAATGCTGAAACCATCCGTTTGTTTTAAGACGGGCAAGGGGTCCTTCATAGTCATCATTTGATTTTCCCCCAACAAAGAATAATAATACCGGCTCGCGTATCTTACTTCCGGCGGAAAATAAGGCATGTCTTGACATTTTTTCATTCAGGGAATCCAATGCTTTTCCATACATCGCAGTCTGCCCCGCATCAAAATCATCCCATAATAATTCAAATATCGGTACCAGGGAATCTGTTATCCATTTTGCTTCATTGTTAATTTGGAGTATTCCTATAGAATAAAGGATATACAGCTTTTCCTTCTGCATTTCCCTCAAACAGATGAAAAATTCCCTCATGCACTTATTGATGGCAGCTATCGTTTCCCCCTGCATAGTCTCTGATGTATCAATAACAAATATGAATGGCCACAACTTCTCAGACGCATTTATAATGCCTGTCTTTATAATTTCCGGTTTTTCCATGGTTTCCTTATCCATCTCCTTCTCCTTTTCTCTTCCCTTTCCGTCTTACCGGTTCTGTTATTATGCCAAACCGGAGTGTACCGGCTTGTTTCGTTTTCCCTGCTTCTGTCTTGCCCTGTCCCAGCTTCTCTCACTGTCATGCATGCGTACTGCTTCATTCGCGGTTCTTCTCGCGCAGGTACCCCTCGACCATCTTCTCTATCGATGATCTCGGGATCGGATAATTGAATTCTTTAATGATCTTTTCAACATCATAACCCTTGTCCACAAGGTGCCTGATCGCGCCTCCATAGGCAAAATCCCTGGAGAAATTCTGCAGAGCCTCATTAAAGTATTCTCCGGGCCTTTTTACATCCTGCGTTCCTGCAGCATCCGCTTCCCCGGTTTGCAATGTATCTCTGACCTGCTCAGACCCGTCAGAACCTATGCCGTCTCCGGCTCTGTCTGCTTCGGACCGCATCGACTTAAGCCGCTCCTTATATTCCATCATTTTAGATCAGCCCTCTTCTATCTCTGTTTTGCTCTTCAGGAACACTTCATATATAAGTTCACCGGCTTACCCTATGAATTGCATAAAATGCAGCGCAAAGCATTTCTTATCTTCAGCAAAAAATGGTGTCACACGAACAGGTCACAAGAACAGCTCCTCGAAATAATCACCCTTATCTTCGCTGAATGCATTGAGCAGATATGACTTGGCTTCGGCGTGTCTGTCAGAAAGATCCGTAAGTACCGCCTCGAGATTGTCCCTGTTAATGCAGTTAAGCTGTGTCATGAGCTCATAATAGCGCGTATCATCACCGTGATCTTTTAGAATACACTGCCACGCGGCCTCCGACTCACACCCCTTGGTATGCTCAAGAAGATAAGCTATCAGTCTGTTTCTCAGCTCACCGCCAAGCCCCATGTCATTTAACAGTCTGAGCATGCACAGACCTGCTTTTTTCATCCTCATGTATTCTAGATACTGGTCATAGTCATAATGAAGATCTTCTTCTCCGCAGAGTACGTACAGGTGATATCCGTCATCATCCTTGAGGTTCAGGATCGAGACAAGCTTGCTGTCCCATTTTTCTATCCATTCCGAGGTGCCTGCTGCCATGATATCAAGCAGATAATCTGCTTCCATCACCACATGGGCAGCAAGAAGCTGCGCGGTCATCTCGTTTTCCCCGGACACCGCTATCCTCTCAAGCTTCTTATCCCCCTTAAACGCACCCGGCTCAAAAGCTATCGCTGTTTTTTCACACTCAACGACTCTCAGTGCATCGCAGGATGAAAAAGCCCACTGACCAACGGTACGCACAGTTTCCGGAAGCTTTACATATCTTAGCTGTCTGCAGCCTAAGAATGCCTTTTTCAGGATGCCGGCAACCGCTTTTCCCTGATATTCTGCAGGGATCGTGATCTCCGATACTCCCTTGTCGCTGTCGCAGACAAAAGCCCCGTCATCTCTTATGTCAAAATATATCCCTGTCTTTTCATCATAGCTACGCACTTATTTTTCCCTGCCTACGATTATTATCCCGCAGCTTCTCTGCTGCCTGTAACGGCGAAAACATTGGAAACGCCAAACCGGCTGTTTCCTCGCTTCTGACCCTCAAAACCTTAGAACTCCAACAGCTCCTGTATCTCCTTGTCGAGGTCGCCCTGCCTTTCGGAAAGCATCAGCTCCTTGTTATGCTTCGTGTACTCATCGCTTCCGAACCTTGCGATGAACCTCGATGCATATTTATTCACCGTAAGCTCGGTAACAAGTATAAGCATCTCGTTTCCGTCCTCGAAAGCCTTCTCGGAAAAATCAAACAGATTCTTAAGCTCTGCAGAAACCTGCGCGCAGTCTTCTTTTACGGCCTTTAACGCATCATTATACTTGCTCTTTACGCTGTCTATGTTCATGTCA